>NZ_JBSVWF010000014.1:0-110850 GCF_054071635.1 Pseudomonas sp. SDO52101_S400
ATTTTGATTTCTTGCGGCCAAAGGTCAAGCGAGAAGGCTTAACTGATCGGCATTAGCCTTGAGGCTGCGTTTTTTTATGGGCGGTCGATCAACCGTCCCAGGCCATCGAGCAAGCGCTGCAACGCGCCCTGATTGCGGCGCATCACATTCAATCCAGCTTCCGCCATGCGCTGTGCATCGCGCGGCAATTCGAACAGGCGCTGCACTTCTGTCGCCAGACCTTCGGCGTCATCCACCTCGGCCAACGCCCCGGCGCTGCGCAGTTGCGCGGCGATGTCGAGGAAGTTGAACAGGTGCGGGCCGCTGATCACCGGTTTGGCCAGAGCCGCTGGCTCCAGCAGGTTGTGGCCGCCGTTGGGCACCAGACTGCCGCCGACAAACGCGCTGTCGGCCAGGGCATAGAGAAACAGCAACTCGCCCATGGTGTCGCCGAGCAGCACCGATGTTGCAGCATCGACGTTGGCGCCGGTCGAGCGACGCACCGTGGCAAAACCTTCGCGCTGGCAAAGTTCGAACACTGAATTGAAACGCTCCGGATGACGCGGCACCAGAATCAGCAGCGCATCGGGATGATTGGCCAGCAAACGCCGATGGGCGTTCAGCACCACCTCGTCTTCGCCTTCATGGGTGCTGGCGGCGATCCACACCGGACGTTCCTGCGCCTGCCATTGGCCGCGCAGCTCAGTGGCGCGTTGCAGCAGCTGCGGGTCGATGGTCAGGTCAAACTTGATCGAGCCGGTGACTTCGACCGTCTCCGTCCGTGCGCCCAAATCGCGGAAACGCTGGGCTTCAGCCTCGGTCTGCACGGCAAACAGGCTCATTTCGGCCAGCATCGGCGCGGTCAGTTTGCTGAACCGGCCATAGCCCTTGGCCGAACGCTCGGACAGGCGACCGTTGGCCAGCGCTACCGGAATCCCGCGTTTGGCGCATTGATGGATGTGGTTGGGCCAGAGTTCGGTTTCCATGATCACCGCCAGTTTCGGCTGCACGCGATCAAGAAAACGCGACGCCGCGCAGGGCAAGTCGTAGGGCAAGTAGCAGTGTTGAATCCGTGGCTCGTTGGCGAACAGCGCGTGAATCCGCTCCGAGCCGGTCGGTGTCATGCAGGTCACGGTGATCGGCAGCTGTGGATAACGTTGCAGCAGTGCGCGGATCATCGGCGCGGCAGCGATGCTTTCGCCCACCGACACGGCGTGAACCCAGATGCCGCCGGGTTGCAGCGTCGGCATCCCGTAGGAGAAGCGTTCGCCAATCCGTTTGGCATACGCCGGCGCCTTGCGCGAGCGCAGCCACAGCCGAATCGCCACCAATGGCAGCCCCAGGTAAAACAGCGCGGTGTAGAGAGTTCTATTCATGGCGGCGGAGTTTATCGGCTTTTGCCGCCGATCGCCCGCAGGTGTATGGCAAATCGCTCCGCCAGCCAGCGCGCCGCCGGCCCCAGCGGTTCGTCACGACGCCAGACCAGCTCCACCACCAGCGCCGGCGGCGTCCATTCACTGTCCAGTTCCACCATCAGGCCCTGATACGCCGAGTACTGCACCACATGGCGCGGCAACCAGGCCCAGCCGAGGTCGCGCACCAGCCATTCGGCCATCACGTAGAAACTGTCGGCGCGCCACACCTGCGGACTGGCCGGTTCGCTGCCGGGGTAGACGCTGGTCTGAGTCGACATCAATAGTTGTCGATGCTGCGCCAGTTGCTGACAGGTGACGTAGGAATGCGATGCCAAGGCATGGTTGATTCCGCAGACCGTAACCATTTCCACGCTGCCCAACACCCGGCGCTCGAGCGCTTCAGGGATTTCGTCGTGATAGAACAGCAGGCCGAGATCAGCCCGACGCTCCACCAGTTTGCGCGAAACCTCACCCTGGGCGGCGCTGGTCAGTTGCACTTCCAGACTCGGAAACTGCTCGGCCAGTGCGCCGAAGCTTTCCACCAGCGCTTGATACGGCATCGCCTCGTCCTGGGCCACCCGCAATTGCGCTTCCTGCCCGCGCATCATGGCCACGGCCCGACCGTTCAGGCGTTCGCACTGACGCAGCACTTCCCGCGCCTCTTCTAGCAAGGCTTCGCCCGCTTCGGTAAGACTCGGCTGACGACCGCTGCTACGCTCGAACAGGCTGACACCCAGATCATCCTCGAGCATGGCAATCGCACTACTGATCGCCGACTGCGCCTTGCGTTGCTGGCGCGCCACGGCGGAAAACGATCGCTGCTCGGCGACCGCGACAAACACCCGCAACTGCTCCAGATTCCACTGCATGCTCATCGGCCAACCCATCTTGTAAACAGATAGGTAATGACTTTACCCCATCTGGGGAGTCACTAGAATGCCGCCTCAGAAAGCAACGCTCCACACGAGGATTTGAACATGAACGCTTACGTCTACCTGGCCATCGCCATCTGTGCCGAAGTGATCGCAACCGTTTCGATGAAAGCCGTCAAAGGTTTCAGCACGCCTTTGCCACTGGTGCTGGTCATCGTCGGCTACGGTATCGCGTTCTGGATGTTGACCCTGGTGGTGCGCAGCGTGCCGGTGGGCGTGGCCTACGCGGTTTGGGCCGGCATGGGTATCGTGATGGTCAGCATCGCGGCGCTGTTCATCTATGGGCAGAAGCTGGATATCCCGGCGATGCTCGGGATGGCGCTGATCGTGCTCGGCGTGGTGGTGATCCAGCTGTTCTCGAAAACCGCCGGGCACTGATAAGCCGATTCAGATCCCTGTGGGAGCCAGCGTGCTCCCACAGTGGCGGGTGCTCTCCCTCTGTTGATCAGCAACAAATCCCCTTTTCCCTGAGTCTGTATACTGCGCCCTCGTCTTGAACACTGAGGTCGTTGCATGCCATCTCCAATTTCCACCGACGTTCTGATTGTCGGCGCGGGTGTCGCCGGCCTCTGGCTGAACGCGCGCCTGCGCCGCCAGGGTTTTTCGACCGTGCTGGTGGAAAGCGCCAGCCTCGGCGGCGGGCAGAGTGTGAAGTCCCAGGGCATCATCCACGGCGGCGCCAAGTACGCGTTGCACGGCGCGCTGACCGGCGCCTCGGAAGCCATCGCCGACATGCCGCGTCGCTGGCGTGAAGCCCTGGCCGGTAACGGCGAGCTGGACCTGAGCGGCGTGCGCCTGCTGTCCGAAGCCCATTACCTGTGGTCGCCGGGCACCCTGGCCGGCAACCTCACCAGTTTCTTCGCCAGCAAAGCGGTGCGTGGCCGGGTCGATCAGGTCAAGGGCGACCAGTTGCCGCCGGCCCTGCAGGACAAGCGTTTCAAGGGCAAGGTCTACCGCCTCGCCGAACTGGTGGTCGATGTGCCAAGTGTGATCCAGCGTCTGGCGGACCTCGCCGGTGACGGTCTGCTCGCCGGCCAGAACATCGAGCCGTTGCTGGAAAGCGGTGTACTGGTCGGTCTGAAGGTCGATGGCCGTGAGATCCGCGCCCAGCGCATCGTCCTCAGCGCCGGTGCCGGTACCGCAGCGTTGCTGGAAGCCCTCGGCCTGACCCAACCGGCCATGCAACGCCGGCCGCTGCACATGATCATCGCCAAGGGCCCGGGCCTGAAGCCGCTCTACGCTCACTGCCTCGGTGGCGGTACCAAGCCGCGCATCACCGTAACCACCCACCCGGCCGCCGACGGCCAGTGGGTCTGGTACATGGGCGGCGATATTGCCGAGTCCGAAGGCGTGGCTCGCGAGCCGGCCGAGCAGATCGCCACTGCACAAAAGGAAATCGCACAGTTGTTACCCTGGATCGACCTGAGCAACGTGCAATGGACGACCCTGCGCGTCGACCGCGCCGAACCGCTGCAAACCGGCCTGACGCGCCCGGACAACGCCTTCCTCGCCGAAGAAGGTCGCCTGCTGGTCGGCTGGCCAACCAAACTGGCCCTCGCGCCGGATTTCGCTGACCGGGTGATCGCCTCCCTGGAGCGTGACGGCATCCAGCCGAGCCACCCCGCTCTGCTGCCAGAGTTGCCGAAACCGCCGATGGGCATTCCAGCCTGGGAGCAATTGCTGCCATGAGCCTGCCAACCCTGCACGATCTGCATCGCCCGTTGGGCAGCACCGGCCTGCTGGTTTCGCCGCTGGGCCTGGGCACGGTCAAACTTGGACGCGACCAGGGCGTGAAATACCCCAACGGCTTCCAGATCCCCGACGATGACGCCGCACGCATGCTGCTCAAGCAGGCGCGGGAACTGGGCATCAACCTGATCGACACCGCCCCGGCCTATGGTCGCAGCGAAGAACGCCTCGGCCCACTGCTGCGTGGCGAGCGCCAGGACTGGGTGATTGTCAGCAAGGTTGGTGAAGAATTTGTCGATGGCCAGTCGACCCACGACTTCAGCGCCGCTCACACCCGAATGTCGGTGGAGCGCAGCCTGCAACGTCTTGAAACGGATTTTATCGACCTGGTGCTGGTGCATTCCGACGGCAACGATCTGGCGATCCTCAACGACAGCGAAGTCTACGCAACCCTCGCGGCACTGAAGGCCGAGGGCAAGATTCGCGGCTTCGGCTTCTCCGGCAAGACCGTTGACGGTGGCCTGAAAGCACTGGAGCAAGGCGACTGCGCGATGGTCACCTACAATCTGAACGAACAAAACGAGAAGGCTGTCATTGACTATGCTGCTGCCCACGGCAAAGCCATTCTGGTGAAGAAGGCGCTGGCCAGTGGTCATGTGTGCCTGAGTCCCGGCGTGGATCCGGTACGTGCCAGCTTCGAGTTGCTGTTCGCCCAGCCCGGCGTGGCCAGTGCCATCGTCGGGACGATCAATCCGCTGCACCTCGCCCATAACGTTGCGACCGTTGCCCAGGTCCTTCGTGGTCACTGACGCCGCCTCGCGGCCTTAAGCAGGAGCCGACATGCCGCGTACGCTCATCAGAAAGAACCCGAGCAACTTCAAGACGCTGCCACTGTTCGTCGAAGCGACGCCCGAAGGCCTGACGTATCAGAGCGTCGGCATGCCGCTGAACTTCGCCCAGACCCTGCAACGGCGCAAACCGGTCAGCGTGGCGGATGCCGAGCGCTTTGCGCTGGAGCTGGCCAACCTCGGCGTCTCGGTGCGCCTCACCCTGCACTGGCAAAATCGTGATTACTGGGTGCTGGTGCGCCAGCGTCGGCAGGATCGCGGCGATGTCGTGCTCAAGCTGATTTCCGGCTACGTACCGGCACACGAACTGAACATTCCGCTGCACACGGCGATCCAGGAGATTGCCGAGGAATGCCTGCTGGAAACCCCGGAAGGCTGGCTCGGCGGGCGCTTCAATGACACCTGGCTGCCAGCGCCGTATGCGTCGGCGCTGCATTATCGCGAGGCCCTGCCCTTTCGTCTGACGCCGTTGTCCGGCTCGGCCCGGCCGGTGCGCTGCGCCAATCTGCAACTGCTCGAACGGCCACGGGCCTACGTGCATTTGCCGACCGCATCCCTGCAATTGATCTATGACCTGCGGCTGGACGTGCCCAAGGAAGCCAAGAACCTGAGCCTGTTCCATGTCGATGAGCGGCTGGAAGGCGATCAACTGGTCGCCCGGCTCGACCGCAAGCGCCCCGATCTGTACTTGATGCCGTTGCAGGACGGCGAACCGCTGCCTGAGCTGTATACGCTCAAGAAAGGTCAGTTATCCCCGGCAGGCACACGAGGCCTGTATCTGGCCGAAAGCTTCGCCCGACAGGACGGCTGGCTGGTGCGTGATGAGCGGATTCGCTGGAAGGACTGGTTGCGGCAACAGGGTTTGACGCCGCCGCCCAAGGACACAGGGCTGGCGCGGTTGCGCGGCAAGGCGAAGCAACTGCTGAAGAAAATCGTGCCGCGCAAGAAAGTGAATTCCTGAACGGCAAAAGACCGCGCCTACGAGTGACTCCAGAGAGTCATCGCTGACGCGGTCTTTATGTTTGCATCACTCGGACTTGCGGATTTTTTCCACAATGGCCGTGGTCGAGCTGTTTTCCACCAGCCCCAGCACCTTCACAGTGCCGCCGTAGGCCTTGACGATGTCGGCGCCGACAACCTGGTCGATACCATAGTCGCCGCCCTTCACCAGCACGTCCGGCTTGACCTCGCGCAGCAGGTTTTCCGGGGTGCCTTCGGCGAAGCTGATCACCCAGTCCACCGCACCGAGACCGGCGAGAACCGCCATGCGCCGGTCGACGCTATTGATCGGTCGGCCCGGTCCTTTCAGACGGCTGACCGAAGCGTCATCGTTGATCGCGACGATCAGACGATCACCCTGCGCCCGCGCCTGCTCGAGGTAGGTCACGTGGCCGGCATGGAGGATGTCGAAGCAGCCGTTGGTGAACACGATCCGCTCGTTGTGAGCCCGGGCATCGGCAACCGCCAGCAGCAGTTGTTCCAGCCCCAACACACCACGTTCCGAACCTTCCTCGCGTTGAATGGCGCGACGCAGTTCCGGAGCGCTGATCGCCGCCGTACCCAGCTTGCCCACCACGATGCCGGCCGCCAGGTTGGCCAGCGCCACCGCGTGCGGCAGCTCTTCGCCAGCAGCAATCGCAGCCGCCAGAGTGGAAATCACTGTGTCGCCGGCACCGGTCACGTCGAACACTTCACGGGCCCGGGCCGGCAGGTGCAGCGCCGGATGATCCGGGCGCAGCAGGGTCATGCCGTGCTCGCCGCGGGTCACCAGCAGTGCACCGAGCTCGAGGTCGTGCATCAGCGTCGCGCCCTTGCTCACCAGTTCGTGCTCATCGGCGCAACCGCCGACGATGGCTTCGAACTCGCTGAGGTTCGGGGTGATCAGGCTCGCGCCACGGTAGATCGAGAAATCCTTGCCCTTCGGGTCGGCCAGCACCGGAATGCCTTTGGCCCGCGCGGCCTGGATCAGCGCCTGATGGTTTTTCAGGGCACCTTTGCCGTAGTCGGACAGCACCAGCACCTTGATACCCTCCAGCAGGTCGTCGACCTGGGAGGCAAGCGCCAGGGCGTCAGTGGCGAACGGTTCTTCGAAGTCGATACGCAGCAATTGCTGGTGCCGGCTCATGACCCGCAGCTTGACGATGGTCGGCTGGTGCGCGATGCGCTGGAACAAGGCTCGCACGCCCGCACCCTTGAGGCTGTTGCTCAGGCTGTCGGCGGCTTCGTCGTCACCGGTCACACCGACCAGCGACGCCGGCGCACCCAGCGCGGCAATGTTCAAGGCAACGTTGGCGGCACCGCCCGGGCGGTCTTCGATTTGCTCGACCTTTACAACCGGTACCGGCGCCTCAGGGGAAATCCGTGAGGTACCACCATGCCAGTAACGGTCGAGCATGACATCGCCGACCACCAAGACAGGGGCTTGATCGAATCGCGGCATGGACAACTTCATGGAGCAACCCACATACAAAATGAACAGGGGCGCGATATTAACACAGGGTTGACGAAGGCTTGTGCGGCGGCTGCAACAGGATGAAACGACAGGCTTTCTTGCTCATTTTTTGAGCAAGAAAGCTGCCAGACGACGGCAGGCATCGGCCAGCTCCACCTCATCGGTGTCGATCCGGCATTCGGCCTCCAGCGGCGCCTCGTACGGGCTGTCGATCCCGGTGAAGTCCTTGATCCGCCCTTCCCGCGCCGCCCGGTACAAGCCCTTCGGGTCACGTCGGGCGCAGACCTCCAGAGACGTGCTGACGTGCACTTCAATGAAATCACCTTCGGCAAACAGCCGGCGCGCCGTATCCCGCTCTGCACGAAACGGTGAAATGGCAGCCACGATCACGATCAACCCGGCGTCCACCATCAACCGCGCTACGTCGGCGGTGCGGCGGATGTTCTCGCGCCGGCAAGCCTCAGTCATCCCCAGATCGCGGCAAAGACCGCTGCGCAGATTGTCGCCATCGAGCAGGAACGTATGCAGCCCGAACTGATGCAGATGCAGTTCCAGTGCATTGGCCAGCGTCGATTTGCCGGCACCGGACAACCCGGTCAGCCACAGGCAACGAGGTTGTTGCGACTTCAGTACAGCGCGTGCCTGGGCGGGAAGTGCCAGGGCGTAGGGGCTAATGGCCGGTGGCCGCTGGGAAACCGAACGTGCTTCATTCATAAGCGAGCATCTCGTAGTCACGTTCATAGACCCGCCTTACCAGACGTCGGGTGCGCTGCGTGCAGAAATCACGCGCCGGCAGCGGACGTCGATGCCGGGAGCTGTTGACGTGCTGCAACTGGCTCGCCAGCCCCAGGTGCTCGCACACCAGGCGAAAATCCCGTTCCAGATGCTCTTGATAGCCGACGAAATCCAGCGCCAGTCGGCCCAGCGAATCGGTGAGGAAGTCGGTTTGCGCGGCAAAGTGCAATTGTCGCGAGATGGTGTCGGGATGTAGCCAGCGTGCAACAAAATCATCGAAGTCGCGGTAATGCCTGACCATTTGCTGCGCTGCGTGATCACGCTCGCTCAGTTCGTTGCCTCGCAGGAACGCGTAGGCCGAATAGGCACGTTCCAGCGGATCACGCACGAAAGCGAACTTGTATGCAGCCGCAAACTGCGCGGGAAACTGTTCTTCATACCAGTACAACGGCAGATGACCGGGCCGCCAGCCGTCGAACATCGCCGCACACACGCTGCTGCCGGCGCATTTGGGCACATGAATGAACAGACAGGAATGCTGAGCGAAGGCCTTGGGAAAACGCAGGTTCGCCGACATCGACTTGTTCACTACTTGCCGGTCGACTACCGAGAGGCGCCCAAGCAGAAAGGTCCGCTGCGGCTTGGGCAGCAGTTTCCACAGATAGCGTTGCAGCATGAGAGTACCCGCGCGACGGGGATAGCCCCTTCGTTGGAAGTCAAAATTCGTTCAGGAACCTTAACAAGCGCGGTGTCGGGTTTTATGCAGGTTTGGTCAAGAAGGGTAAAGATCCGGATACAAACCGCCGGGTGCATTGCGCGCCCGGCGTTCACAAGGCGCAATCAGGCGATATCTTCAGCCGGTGCGTCGAGCCCCATGGCATTCAGACGCGCGTAGTAGCCGTTCTGCGCCAGCAGCTCGCCATGAGTGCCGCGCTCGACGATCCGGCCCTGATCCATGACCAGAATCAGGTCGGCCTTCTCGATAGTCGACAGACGGTGAGCGATGACCAGCGTGGTACGGCCCTTCATCACTTGGTCGAGGGCCGCCTGAATGTGCCGCTCGGACTCGGTATCGAGGGCCGAGGTGGCCTCGTCGAGAATCAACAGCGGCGCGTTCTTGAGCAAGGCTCGGGCGATCGCCAGACGCTGGCGCTGGCCACCGGAAAGCAGCACGCCGTTCTCGCCGACCTGGGTGTCCAGGCCTTCCGGCAGTTGAGCGATGAAATCCATCGCGTACGCATCACGCGCCGCTTTCTCGATGTCTTCACGCGGTGCCCCGGCCAGATCGCCGTAGGCAATGTTGTTGGCCACGGTGTCGCTGAACAGCGTGACGTGCTGGGTCACCTGGGCGATGTGGCGGCGCAGGTTGAGCAATTTGTACTGCTCGACCTCCACACCATCGATCAGGATTTCACCCTTGTCATGGTGATAGAAACGCGGAATCAGGTTGGCCAGCGTCGACTTGCCGCTGCCGGAACGGCCGACCAGCGCCACCATCTGCCCCGGTTCAGCCGAAAAGCTGATGTCGTCGAGCACCTGACGATCTGTCCCCGGATAGGTGAAGCTCAGGTTGCGCACATCGAGGCGACCGCTGACCGCATCGCGCTCGACCGTGCCGGTATCGACTTCAGGCTCGACATCCAGTTGCTCGAAAATGCTTTCGGCACCGGCAACGCCCTTCTGGATGGTCGAACTGACTTCGGACAACTGGCGGATCGGCTTGGGCAAAAGGCCAGCCAGGGTGATGTAGGCCACCATATCACCCGCCGAAGCATCGCCGCGCAGGAACAGCACCAGGAACATCAACACCGCCATGGCGCTGTAGATCACCAGTTGCAGCATCGGCGTATAGATCGCGCCGGTGCGGGTCATGCGCAGTTGTTTGTCGGTATTGCTCTGACTGGCATCGAGGAAGCGCTTTTCTTCGTAGGCTTCGCCGCCGAAGCTGCGCACCACGCGATAACCCTGGATGGTTTCCGAGGCCACGTGGGTCACGTCGCCCATGGCCAGCTGGATCTTTTTGCTCTGCTTGCGGAATTTCTTGCTCGCGGTACGCACCATCACGGCGATCAGCGGCAGGATCGCGACCATCACCAGCGTCAGCTTCCAGTTCATGAACAGCAGGGAGGCGAACAGGAAGATCACCGTCATGCCTTCACGGATTACGACCTTGATCGCATCTGTTGCCGCCCCCGTGACCATGGTCACGTTGAAGGTGATACGCGAAATCAGATGGCCGGAGTTATGCTTGTCGAAATACCGGTTCGGCAACACCAGCAGGTTGTTGAACAACTGCACCCGCAGATCGTGTACCAGGCCCAGGGAAACCTTGGCCAGGAAGTAGTTGCCCAGATAGGATCCCAGTCCCTGCCACGCGGCAATCAGGATGATCAGCAGCGGTACGGCCTGCAACAGTTGCAGGTCACGCAGGTAGGGCACGGTGGGAAACAGCACTGCCTCGGGATTGGACAGACCGTCGACGAAATACTTGAGAATGTAACCGAGCATCGGCTGAGTCGATGCGAAAATCAGAAAACCGACGATGCTGATCAGGAACAGACTGATATACGGCCGGACGTAGCCGAGCAGGCGGAAGTAGATTTTCAAGCTCGAAGGGCTTGCGGCGAGACTGGAGTCGGTCATATCACGCGAGAGTCGATAAAAAGGACGCTGACTTTAGCACAGCTTCTTCAGGGTTCTGGCAATCGGGCAAAGGCTGTTATTGTTAGGCATCTTTTTCAGCATCAAATAGCCATCAATGAAATGGCCGATCAACTTCAGGATTGAATCTCACAGCATGCAACTTCGCGGCTTCAGCAGTACGTCCAATCGAATCTTCGATTTCATCAGCCTGTGGATAATCCCCGTCGGCTACTTCCTGCTTTTGTGCGCGCTGTTCTTCCTGCCGGGCCGCAGCCTGCATCACAAGCTGTTTTATGGCCTGTTCAGCATTCCGGCGATGATTGCCCTGTGCCTGCGCCCGCGGGAGTTGAAGGAGCTGCTGGGCGAACCTGTGATTCTTGCGGTGCTGGTGTTCATTGCCTGGGCGTTGCTCAGTCTGTGCTGGGGTCCGCCCGATGGCGAATCGATCGCCGGCATGCTCAAACCTCCCCTGCATACTGCGATGCTGTTCGTCGGTTGCTACCTGCTGGTGCGCTATCGCAGTGACATTCTCTCGCCGATGCTGTTCGTCGCAGCCGTGGTGGCGCTGATCGCCACGACCTGTTTCCTGATTCCATTCATCCGTCACTACGAGCCAGGCGCTCGCCTGATTGGTGGAGGTGCGTTCGACAACCCGCTGCTCAGCTCCCACTTGTTCGGCTTTTTCTGTGCTTATTGGCTCAGCATCAGCATGTCCTGCAAGCATGGCCGCCTGCTTTGGCTCAGCTTGCCGGCGATGCTGATCATGTTCGCGGCGGTGATCGCGACCGGTTCCAGAACGCCGCTGGTCGCGTTGACCATGGCAGCCCTCTGGCTGGCTTTCATTTGCTGGAATCGGCGCTCACTGCTGATGCTCGGCGCGCTGGCCACTGTCGGCGTCACAGTGGTGGCCTTGTTCTCGAAGATGATCACTGAGCGCGGCGACTCCTACCGTTTCGAAATCTGGCAGATCGCCCTGCAGAAAATCGCCGATCACCCGTGGATCGGCCATGGCTACAACGCCGATCTGGCCATTGACCCAGGCGTTGGCTACAACTTTCAGGAACCGCACAGCTTCGTTCTGGGCGTGCTTTTTTATGTCGGCATCCTGGGCTTGCTGCCATGGCTGTTCTTCCAGTGCTGGGGGCTGCTGAGCAGTTGGCGTCAGCGCGTCCAGCCATTGCTGATCATTGCCTCGACCTGGCTGGTATTCGGTATCGGCGCCGGGTTGACTGAAGGTGGCGGCATCATTTCGCGCCCCAAGGAACACTGGTTCCTGTTGTGGATTCCTCTGGCGCTGATAGCCGCCCTCAGCATCAACCAGCGGGCCCGGCGCCTGCTGACAGTCCCGGTGCAGAAACTGTCGGCCTCTGGTCTGCAACAACTGAGCGCCGATGCTCAGGTGATTGAAGAAGACGGCCTGGGCCCAAAGGTCCTGCGTCTGACCGATGGCAGCTTCCTCAAACTGTTCCGTAGCCGTCGCTGGTACACCTCGGGTAACTTCAATCCTTATTCAGAGCGCTTCGCCATCAATAGCGAACAATTGCGCCGGATGGGCATCCCGACCCCGCAGGTGCTGAATCTGTACCGCCTCGACGACGGCAGCAGCGCAGTGCATTACGCCCCATTGCCGGGACACACCCTGCGCCAGGTGCTTCAGGGCATCACCGCACCGGCGGTTCGGCAGGCGCTGGTCGAGCGTTTCGGCAAGTTCATGGCGCGACTGCATGAACAGGGCGTCTACTTTCGCTCGCTGCATCTGGGCAACGTGCTGGTGCTGGAGGATGGCGAGTTCGGGCTGATTGATCTGGCCGACCTGCGCGTCTACCCTTCGCCGTTGAGCCTGTCGCTGCGCCAGCGCAATCTGCGACACATGCAACGCTACACCGTCGACAAGCGGTGGCTGTTCGAAGACCACCTCGACGCGCTACTTCAGGGATACGCCATGACGGCGTCCAAATCAGCGGTAGACAATCTGCACAGGCAAGTGCTGGCCGGCAACACCGCGGCCCGGGTTCATTGATGATCGAAACCAATCCACTGATTGCGCTGGCCGCCTATCTGCTGGCCATCGTAACCGCCGCACTGCTGTTGCGCGCGGTTCCGAAAATAGCCCGACATCTGCAACATTCCGGCGAAAGCCGCTATGCGAGCATTGACGGGCTGCGCGGTTATCTGGCGTTCGGCGTGTTTGTGCATCATTCGGTCATCACCTGGATCTTTTTGCGCACGGGGGTGATCGAGTTCCCGCCCAGTGCCTTCTACTCGATGCTTGGCCAGGGCAGCGTAGCCCTGTTTTTCATGATCACCGGTTTTCTGTTCTGGAGCCGTCTGCTGACCCAGGGCCGCCAGTTCGACTGGATGGCGTTCGGCGTCTCACGGTTATTTCGCCTGTACCCGCTGTACCTGCCGTTGATGCTGATTGTGTTCGTCAGCGTATTCCATTTGCAGAACTGGGAACTGAAGGTGCCCGCAGTGGAGCTGCTCAAGCAGAGCCTGGCGTGGCTGACCTTTGACCGGCCGGACGTCAATCTTTACCCGCACACCGGCATGCTGATTGCCAACGTCACCTGGACGCTGGCCTACGAAGTGTTTTTCTATCTGGCGCTGCCTCTGGCCGCCATGGTGTTCATCTTCCGCGGCAACTGGCGTCAGGTTGTGTTTTGCCTGATCGGGATCTATGCGCTTTATCAACTGGTCGGCTGGGAGCACTCGCTCAAGAAACACTTCCTGGCCAGTTTCCTTGGCGGGATCGCGGCGGCGTATTGGGTACGTCGTCCGCAGTTGGTGGCCTGGAGCCAAACGCCGCTGGCCAGTGTGGTCGCCCTGGTGGCATTGGCCACAGCCTTCACTGTATTCAGCCGCGCCTTCAAGGCGCCGCCGCTGTTGCTGTTGACGCTGTTCTTCGTGATCGTGGCGTCAGGCAACACCCTGTTCGGCGCTCTCAAGCCACGCAGCATCCGCTGGCTGGGCGAGATCAGCTACAGCACCTACCTGCTCCATGGCTTCGTGCTCTGGCTGATGGTTCAGCGCCTGCCGCTGGCACTGAACCTCGACGCCATCGAGGCCGGTGTCTACCTGCCATTGATGGCAGCGTGCACCTGCCTGCTGATCCTGATCAGCAGCGCGACGTTCCTTTACATCGAGCAGCCCGGCATGAACGCGGGCAAGAAGGTCGTGCAGTGGATTCGCCAGCGCCAGCAAAGCAACAAGCGCCTGGCGGAAAAAACCGCTCGCTGACGGCGAGTGGCCAGAGCGTCAATCCTTTTCCAGCGGCGAAAACAGCAACCGACCAAGACCGCGCCAGGTCTTCTTGTTCCAGGCCTTGAATGGAATCTGCGCGAGCAGCTCCCGCGCCAGTTTGCGATCGCGGTTGGCGGTTTTCAGGAACATCGAATTGAGCGACTTGTAACGCACCTCGTCGTACAGCGGATGATCGCTGAACTGCGCGTAGATACGCAGGATGCTTTCAATCATGAAGCGATGGTTCTTGTAGGAGTTGGTGGCGTGCTTGCGGTAGCGCGCCATCACCACGTTCAGACCATCGATGAAGTACCCGGCGCGGGTGACTTTCAGCTCGATGTACAGATCCTCAAGACGAATCGTCGGATCGAACCCGCCCACCTTGTCCAGTGCCTCACGGCGGATCATCAGGGTTGGTGCCGGCGGATACGGCTTGCGCTCCAGAAACATGTCATCGAAATCCAGACGACGAAACGGCACGTCCCGGCGCTGACGCTTTTCGGGATAGAGGTTGCCGTCAGCGTCCATCAACTCGATGTTGCCGGCGCAGATGCCGACTTCCGGCTTGCCGTCCATGTACGCGACCTGGGTGGCGATACGGTCCGGGTACATGATGTCGTCGGAGCCGAACGGCACGATCAGACTGCCTTTGGCTCGTGCGATAGCGCCGTTGAGCGTATTGGTCAGGCCCTGATTCTGCTGCACACGGAAGTCAAAACCGTGTTCTGCCTGCAAGGCCTTGATGCGCTCGACGCTGTCATCCTTCGAACCATCGTCGACCACCAGCAGCTCGATGTTCTTGTAGCTCTGGTTGATGACGCTGAGGATGCTTTCCTCGATGTACGGCCCGTGGTTGTAGGACGCGATGATCACGGTGACGACGGGTTGCGCATCGTTCAGAGCGGCGACCTCACTCATGGCTGTTCCTTGCGGGCCTGCGCCAGGCCGGAGTCGATCAGGGTCAGGTATTCCTGGCGGAAGACCTCGATGTCGTGCTGTTCCTGCAAATAGCGATAGGCCTGCTCGCCCTTGGCCTTGAGCTCGTCATCCGACAGCCCGAGGTAGGTATCCAGCGCCGCCACCAGGCTCGGCACATCCTTGGGCGTGATCGCCAGGCCACCGGCACCTTCGATCAGAGGCAACATTGCCGGCACGTTCGAAGCAATGACCGGCAAATGCCCGCTCATGCCTTCCAGCAAGGCCAGACCCAGGCCTTCGGCCAGCGACGGCATGGTCCAGATATCGAACGCACGCACGTATTGCAGGGCGTTCTCCTTGAAGCCCAGCAGATGGGCACGACCGTTCAGGCCCAACTGCTCGATCTCGGCCGCCAGCGGCGCTTGCAGGCGGCCGGCACCGATGATTGCCAATTGGGTGTTCGGATACTTGTCCTTCAATGCAGCAAAGGCCTGCAGCAAATAGGTGTGCCCCTTGACCGACACCAGCCGGCCCAGCGCACCGATCAGGCGCACATTCGGGTCGATACCGAGCAGCTCACGCGCACGCTCGCGGCTGTGCTGTAAACCTTCGGCCTGTTCGATGTCGATGGCGTTGGTGATCGCGTACGTATTCTGGTCGGTGAAACCGCAATCGCAGTCCAGCAGGTACTGTTTGACCGCTGGAGACACGCCGACGAAGCGCCAGTGCCGGTCGATCAGGCGCTGAGTCTGACGACGACGATAGAAGCGGTCGTACTCGCCGAAACCGTGGGAAATGCCGATGCACAGCGGCACTTTCAACCAGCGGTTGAGCGTCAGCATCATGTTCACCGGCTTGAAGCGGTTGCAGATCACCACGTCGAACTTTTCCCGGCGGCAGAACTTGTAGAGCTGCCACATCGCCCGCAGGCGCATGCCCTTGAGGGACTTGTCGGAAAACTCGAAATACACCGAACGGTCGGCCCGGCTGACGGCTTCACCCGGCCCGGGTTTGCCACGCAGAAATGCCGCGGTCACCTCATAACGATCCGTCGGCAGCGCCTTGACGATCTGTTCGGCGAGGTCGGCGAAATCATGGGATTTGACGTTGTAGTCGGGCTGCAGCTGCAGAACCTTTGCGCGTTGACTCATGACTCTCCCCGGTGCGATCCCGTCGCACCTGCTTCGCTCTGCTTCAGTACCCAGAACAACTCCTGGCGTCTGACCGCTTTGCGGAAAAATTCGTTCTCGCCGTAGACCGACGGACGCCGACCGGCCAGCAGTCGCTGAAACAGCCGCCGCAGGCGACGCTTGAACGGCGCCGGTGGCTGCAGGTCATGCATTATGCCCAGCGCCATGGCTTTGTCCCGCTGCAACTCGATCGGCAGTGGCAGGCACAGCGGCTGCATCGCCACGCTCGAATCGAACGTCGGCGGCAAGGCAATGCCCTGTCCGCTGTCGCCCATCGGCCAGCGATCGTTGTCGTGCAAGTGGTTGGCGTAACCAAGCAGGGTCGGTTGCCAGTCGAAGCTGCGCAAGGCTTCCAGAACGGCTTCCTGGGCGCAGAGATGGTCGGGGTGCGGATCCAGCGTCGGGTGCGGCAACACGACCACATCCGGGCGGGCACGGGACAGCACGTCACGCAGGTCGGCCAGCAGATTGTTCCAGGTCGGCGCGCCGTCGACATCGCCGGGCAAGGCAAACGGATTCAACTGACGGAACATCCGCGTGTCGCTCAGATCGGCTTCCCGCGAGCCCACCGGTTGATTCGGCGCAGCCTGCATCGCCGCCAGTTGCAGGCAGAAATAACCGAGCTGCACGCAGTGTTCCTGCGGCACGCCGGCCCAGCGTGGCACAGCGAGGCTGTCCCAGGCCCGCAAGCGGCCCTTGAGTCGCGATGCCTCGACCTTGTTCATGCCCATCTGCTGGTAGTGTTCGGCTTCAATTTCGCCAGCGGTCAGGGTGACAATCCACGCCTCGTCGGCCTGGCTGTACAAACCGTAAGCGGCCAGTTCGGCATCATCGGCGTGCGGCGCGATCACCATCACCCGCTGACGCCGGTAGTCCGGCTGTTCCAGGGCCCACAGCACTGGCTCTCCGGACACGCGGCAGAAACGTCCGCGCAGGCGCAAAAGGCCTTGAGACAAGGTCTGCGCCTGACCGCTGAGGTTCAGATAACGCAGGCCGTTGACGCCACGTTCGAAAGTCTGAGCATCCGGATTCGCGCCGCCCGCCAGTTCGACACGCGGATCGAAGAAACGCCCCAGCCACGTGCTTTTCACCCGTATGGCGAGAATCAGCGTGGCGTCGTCCACCAGCATCACGCCCTCGTCGAGGCGCAATTGCTCACCGCTCAAATGCACTTTCGGCTGCGGTGTGAACGGCGGAAAACTGTATTGGTAATCGTCTTTCGGCGAGTAGAACAGGTGATCGGCGAACCACGCCTCGTGAGCGATCCAGCCCACCACCGCCAGCACCAGCGGCAACCACCAGGCCACCAGCACGCCGAGGGCGATCAACACGATCAGCGCGATCAACAGGCCGATTCGTTTATTGCGCCGGTGACGCTTGAGCAGTTGCTGTTTGCGGCTCATGGGCTGACTCATACGGTGAAGACCGGCACAGGATTGCACCAGCGATCCTTGTATTCACGGTCGGCACGACCGAAGGAAAAGCGCAGTGGCTTGTCGAGTGCCCGAGCGTGCTCCCAGGCGCTTTGCGTATTGAGGAAACTCAGGACGCTGCCGGGACTGAATTCGCGGGTTTCGGGGTCAACGCCGCCATTGATGTACTCGACGCTGATCCACTCCGGCGCTTCGACCCGATACACCAGCTGAATGGCGATCGGCGCATCGTTGAGGAAGATCACCGAACCGATCAATAACTCGCGCAGCAGCTCGATGACCTCGGCCATCCGCGCCGCGCCAGTGGCCGGGAAACCCCAGCGGCGCTGGAACAGGTCGCAATAGATCGCGGCCAGCTCTGCACTGGAGAACTCGCTGACCGGCCGTACGACACCGCCCGCCTCTTCCAGCAGGCGCAGCTCACGGCGCTGGTTGTAGCGAAACTTTTTCGACAGCTCTTCCGGGGTTCGGGCCATGGCCAGCTGTTCGGTCTGCAACTTGAGACCGCTGAAGCGGTTTTCGTTGAGCGCCGACAGGTAGCGTCCGCGATGGCGCAGCGGGGCCTGGGCATCGGCGGCGGCCGGCAGAATCAGTTCGGCGTTGCCGAGATCGAACAGGCCTTTTTTGCCGTTGCGCTTGAGCACGTCCTTGGACAAGGCCAGATCGCGGCCCCAGGTCGGGATCGCGGCTTTGACTTCGCCCTGCTGTTCCCAGGCCAGATAGCGCACCGGGATGCCGGCCAGATCCGCCAGACGCTCTACGACCAGCGGATGAGTTGCGACGCTGCCGCCAAAACGCTGCCAGGCCTGTGCATAAGTTGAGGCGTCAACGGGCGACCAGCCACGTTCGCGCCAGCCTTGAAATCGGTTGAGCATCAGCCCCTCGGTGCCAGATCGGTAACTTGCGGCAAATGCCAGAAGGTGTCGCGTACGGCGCGGTCGGAGAAGCGTTCGCGCAGGCGATCAAACATCATCTCGGCGCACTGGCGACGCTGCTGCTCGTCCATGCCGGCCAGATGTTTCAGGCCCTGGGCCAGATGTTCGGCGTCACCCAGCGGAAACAGAATCCCGACGCCTTCGACCACTTCCTTCGCCCCGCCGCACGCAGTCGCCAGCAACGGCACGCCGGCGGCCATGGCCTCCAGCAACACCATGCCGAACGGCTCGTGATCGGAACTCAGGGCAAAGACATCGAATGCGCGGAAGTAATTGCGTGCGTCCGGCACCTGACCAAGGAACAGCACGCGATCACCGACGCCCAATTCACAGGCCAGTGCCTTGAGGTCACTCTCAAGCCGCCCCTTGCCAAGGATCACCAGTTGACTGTTGGCCGGCAAACCGGGCAGCGCCGCAGCAAAACCGTGCAACAGCGTGGCCTGATCCTTGTCCGGGTGCAGACGACCGACGTTGCCGACAATGAACGCATCCGCTGACAGACCAAGGGTCTCGCGGGCTTCACGGGCGGACACCTGACTCATCTGCAACGCCGACACATCGATGCGGTTGTAGAGGGTCTGGATTCGCGTCGCCGGCCACTTCGGCAGGCAGCGGCGCATGTCGTCGCGCACCGCATCGGACACACCGAGCAGGCTCAGACGCTTGCGAAAAATGTGCGCAAACAGTTTGCGCGTGCCGCGTTTGTAATCGTCAAACGCGTGGTGCACGCCAATCACCGGCAGCGAAGTGCCGAGCAAGGCGATGTAGATCGGCTTGAAGCGATGGGCGATGCAGAAACTGAAATTGCGTGAAGCGGCGATCTTGCGCAGATCGCCGATGGCACCCAGCTTCAGGCCACGAATGGCCTTGGAGCTGTATTCCATGAACAACACTTCGTCGGAGGCGCAGGCCGCGGCCACCTCGCTATCGGCCGCCCCGGTCAGAAAGACCGTGGTGACCCGATAACCGGTGCCCGCGAACAGGCTGGCGTACTGCCGCGCGCAGTCGAGGAACGGCCCGTCATAGCCGTGACAGAACTGCAGCACATGGCGTTCAGCCGAGCGTGTCATAAGCGTTTGCGCCTTCTTTGACCACCAGGATGTCTTCCATGATCAGGTACTGCAGATCCGAGCCGAAGAACATGTTCAGGGCGTCGGTCGGCGAGCAGATCATCGGTTCACCACGGCGGTTGAGCGAGGTGTTCAGGGACACGCCGTTGCCGGTCAGCACTTCCAGCGCCTTCATCATGTCGTAGTAGCGCGGGTTGTATTCGCGCTTGAGCACCTGGGCCCGGGAAGTACCGTCTTCGTGGACGACTTCCGGCACGCGGGTCTTCCACTCTTCCGCCACTTCGAAGGTGAAGGTCATGAACGGCGCCGGGTGATCGATCTTGATCATCTGTGGCGCAACGGTGTCGAGCATCGACGGGCAGAAAGGCCTCCAGCGCTCGCGGAACTTGATCTGGTGGTTGATGCGGTCAGCCACACCAGCCACGCTCGGGCAACCGATGATAGAGCGACCGCCCAGTGCACGCGGACCGAACTCCATGCGGCCCTGGAACCAGGCCACCGGGTTGCCATCGACCATGATTTTGGCGATCTGCTCCGGCATGTTGTCGAGCTTGCGCCAGGTCGGCTTGTTCTCGTGACGGGCACACGCGGCGATCACGTCTTCGTTGCTGTACGACGGGCCGAGGTAGACGTGTTCCATCTTCTCGACCGGCACGCCACGGGCGTTCGACACATAGGCCGCTGCGCCAACTGCGGTGCCGGCGTCGCCGGAGGCAGGCTGCACGAACAGCTCCTTGACGTCATCGCGGGCGATGATTTTCTGGTTGAGCTTGACGTTCAACGCACAGCCACCGGCGTAAGCCAGTTTGCCGGTTTCCTTGAGCACGTCGCCCAGGTAGTAGTCGATCATCTGCAGCGCAATTTTTTCGAACAGCGCTTGAATGCTGGCGGCGTAGTGGATGTAAGGCTCGTCGGCGATGTCGCCTTCGCGCTTCGGCCCCAGCCACTCGATCAGCTTCGGCGAGAAGTAGTAACCCTTGCCCTTCTCTTTGTAGCGACGCAGACCGATCACGTTGGCGTAGTCAGTGTTGATCACCAGCTCGCCGTTTTCGAAAGAAGCCAGGCGCGAGAAATCGTATTTGCTGGCATCGCCGTACGGCGCCATGCCCATGACCTTGAACTCACCGTCCAGCATGTCGAAACCGAGGAACTCGGTGATCGCACCGTACAGGCCGCCGAGGGAGTCCGGATCGAAGAATTCCTTGATCTTGTGGATCTTGCCGTTTTCGCCATAACCGAAGAAGGTCGTGGCGTACTCACCCTTGCCGTCGATGCCGAGGATCGCGGTTTTCTCTTTGAAACCCGAGCAGTGATAGGCGCTGGAAGCGTGGGCCAGGTGGTGTTCAACCGGCTCGATCTTGATTTTCTTCGGATCGAAGCCCAGTTGCTCCAGGCACCAGACGATCTTGTTGCGATAGCGCTTGTAGCGACGGTTGCCCATCAGGATCGCGTCGAGTGCGCGGTCCGGGGCGTACCAGTAACGCTTGGCGTACTGCCAGCGGGCCTTGCCGAAAATGCTGATCGGGGCGAACGGAATCGCGACCACGTCAACGTCGGACGGCTTGATGCCGGCCTGCTCCAGGCAGAACTTCGCCGATTCGTAGGGCATGCGGTTCTTTGCATGTTTATCGCGTACGAAGCGCTCTTCCTCAGCCGCCGCGACCAGCTTGCCGTCGATGTACAAGGCTGCTGAAGGATCATGGCTAAGGGCGCCGGACAGGCCAAGAATCGTCAATGCCACAGGGGTCTAGCCTCTTTAGTCTGCATTCAGGCGCAATGCGCCTTGAAAAATGATGTGCCCTCGCACCGGGCGAGAGACAGCTAAAGGGCGGGATTATAGCGTAAACGTGGCGGGAATGACCCTGTGCGAATTGCCCCATGTCGCTCACCCCGCAGAACCCTTGTCCATCGGCCTATCCACGGCTCGGCCGCCAATAAACACTGATATTCCCGTCCACCGCCTGACGATAGATCGTATACGGCAGGCAAGCCGTGTCGAAGACGCCGGACAGGGTCAGGTCGAGCAGGACCACCGGCACCAGAATGCCGGTGGGGTCTGGCGGCGCGTGCAGCAGGCAGAAGTCGTGGGCCAGACCGCTGTAGATGCGCGGAATGGACTGGCAGTAGGTCTTTTGTTTGCGCAGCCCGCGCGTGGCGCCCTCGTCGTCCTGCAACACAGTGACGGCGGTGCCGCAGCCGGTTAGCGCCAGTGAAAATGCACCGATGGTAATAGCCGTTTTGATGGTCAAGATTTGCCCTCCGGGAACGTCGGGGCAAACTAGCATCGGGGCTTTATGGGGGGCAGTTCATGGGTTCTGGCAAGGCCGTAGGACAAGTCACAAGGATCTGTCGCCACATGCCTCACCCGATTTCTATTGCAGAAATGTCTTACCGGCTTGCGAAAGAAATCACGCAGCGCCCGCTACATCCTTGGGCAATCTCTGATCAATCACCTGATACAGCGCGCTGCTCTCGGGCCAGTTGCGCATGAACCGCGCGCGATCCCGGGCGTAAGCCGGAGCAAAGCTGCCCGCCGAGCCGTGCTGGCACATCGAGTCCAGATCGATCAACGCCCAGCGATCCTCATGCCAGAACAGGTTGTGGCCCTTGAAATCGCCATGACTGATGCGCTCTGCAATCAATCGTGCAAACAGCTGATCCAGCGCCTGCAACTCAGCTTCCGGTGCTTTGCCACTTTCAACGTACGGCGCAAAACGCTCGATGATATCCGGCCCGGCCAGGTACTCGGTGACCAGATACGCCTTGCTGCGCAGCCAGAAAAACCGGGTTTCCAGCACCGCCAGCGGTTTCGGCGTGGCAATGCCGAGGAACGCCAGACGATTGCCTTCGCGCCAGGAATGCCAGGCGCGGCTCGGGCGCCAGAAGCGCTTGAGCCAGTGGGCAAAATTCTTGATGTTGTAGCGTTTGATGACCAGCGGACGCCCGGCCACGTCAACCTTGCCGACGCTGGCCGCGCCACCGGTCTTGTACAGATGGCCCTGATCGAGCAAGGCATCGGCCTGCTCCAGCACCGGCAGCATCGCAGGCTCTTCTTCGCGACGGATCGACCGTAGACCAAAGGCCCCGCGCCGCACGCTGAACAACGTGCACTCACGACCGACCTTGATCAGGAAATCCTTCAACCGCCAGGCGCGCACCTTGTCGATCTGCTTCTGCAAGGCTTCCAGCGGCAGTGCGTGCTCGCTGTTGCTCAGCAGGTAATACACCAGCAATTCTTCGGTGAACGGTTCGAGCGACTTGGGCAACTGCGCGAAGAACACCCCGAGATTTTCCAGCACTTTCTGCCGGGACAATGGCTGGCCGGCGGTTTCCGCACAGATGCCGGCGCCATCGATCAGGTACAACTGACCGCCGTGGCGCAACAGGTTGTCCAGGTGCAGGTCTTCCTGCCAAAGGCCTTTGCCGTGCAACTGGCCAATGGCGCCGAGGGCCTCGGCCAGTACCGACGATTGCTCATCGGCCAACACCGGTAATGACTCGACCTTGTTCCAGGCATCGCCCAGGCTTTCAGCGCCTTCGAGGAACTCGAACAACAACCAACCACCCTCACCGTCCTTCAGGCCATCAGCCAGCAGCAACGGTGTGGTCATGCCCTGGGCGGCGAGCAGTTTCACCCCCTCCAGTTCACGCTGAAAATGCCGTGCCGCCTTGCTGCCGACCAGCAACTTGGCCAGCACCGGTCGCCCGCGCCACACACCGGCCCCGACGTAACGCTGCCCCGGCAACACGCGCAACAGACTGAGCAACTGCAAATCGGCGGCGCCCGCCGCGTCGGCCAGCGAAACCGTCAGCGGCAGGCTCGGCGTACGTCCGGCGTTTTTCAGGTCGGACAGCTGCATCAGCGGGTCTCCTTGCGACTGCGCCGCGCGGTCAGCCGCGTGACCCAGCTATCGACCAGCGAACTGTCGACCGACTGATCGAGATATACCGCCAGCAACTCGCGCAACTGGGCATCACTCCACTCCGGCGCACGACGCAGCAGCGGCTCCAGATCCTTGACCCGATCGCGCTGGCCGAACAGCAGGGGCCGAGTCTTTTCCAGATCGATCAATTGCGCCTGATAACCAGCGCCTTCAGCACGCAAAAAGATGTGCTTGGGATAGAAACAGCCGTGCACCTGACGTACACCGTGGAGGAGCCGCGCCAGTTGGCCACAGGCCTTGAGAATCGCCGATTGCTGCGCGCCTTCCAGGCTCGACCAGCGCTGCAACAGCGAATCCAGATCATCCCAACCGTCGAGGGCACGGGTCAGCAAGATCGCGCGGACTTCGCCGCTGACCTTGCGCTGGCCGAAAAACGCCGCTTGCAGCGCCGGAATACCGAGCTGGTTGTAACGGCTGATGTTGCGAAATTCCCGGGCGAACGTCGGCTCGCCGAACGGTGCGTGCAAGGTGCGGGTCAGGTAATTGCTCTGACGCTTGAGGTAATAGCCGTGGCCTTCGAGTTCGAGCCGGAACACACTGCTCCAGCCGCCGCCGTCGGTGTTCGGTTCGTCCACCGCGTCGAGTTGCTTGTCCCACAGCGCGTCGAATGTGCCGAGGCCGTGGCGCTCCAGTAGCGCACGGTCTTCAGCGGCCAGAAAATCAGTCATTCGCGTCCCTCGAAAAATCTCACCACGTGGCGAATCCGTTTCTTGTCGGCGGCATTGAGCCGGTCACGCTGGCGGTATTGCAGGTAGAAGCGCAGGCGCTGGGTGTTCGACAGGTGATATTTGGCAACCTTGTCGAGACAGGCCAGGTCCTTGGTAATCCGGTACTTGAGCCAGAAACCGCGCCAGAAATCGCCGTTCGGGCAATCGATGAGAAACAGCTGCGCCTGATCGTCGATCAGCAGGTTGCGCCACTTCAGATCGTTATGAGTGAAGCGATGGTCGTGCATCGTCCGGGTGTAAACGGCCAATTGCCGACTGATGCCGTCGACCCAGCTGTGATTCTTCAGCTTGGGATCGTTGCGTTCAGCAAGCGCCGAGAGGTCCTCGGTGCGCGGCAACTCACGGGTAATCATCGCCCCGCGATCGTAGGCCATACCGTTGCGCTCCAGGCCCCAGGCCACCACTTCGGCGGTGGGAATGCCCCACTTGGCGAAGCGCTTGAGGTTCTGCCACTCCATCTTCACCCGCGGCTTGCCGAGATAACGGCGCAAGCCCTTGCCGGCGCCGACGTAGCGTTTGACGTAGTAATTGACGCCATTGCGCTGCACGCGGATGACTTCGGACAACGGATCGCGGGTCAGGCGCTCGCCTTCAAGCGCGAATACCGCTTCAAGGCTGCCGAAATCCGCTGCGAGGTCGCTGTACTCGGGCTCAAGATTCCAACCCGCCATCAGAGCGCATCCCCGTAGCGCAGCTTGCGCTCGTAGAGTTTGTTGGCCTTGCCTTCGAGCCAGCTCAGCAACGGCGCTTCTTCAGCCAGGATCTGGCGCAGCGGTTGCTGGAAGTAACCTTTGAGGAAACGCAGCTTGTCGCGACGGGTCAGGCCGATGTCCAGCGCAGAAAAGTACAGCGCTGCCAGATCCTTGTTACGCCAGCGCTGGGTAATCGCCGGGCGGGTCTGGGCGCGGTGCAGGTCGATCACCGAGAGTTTGAAATCTTCCGGGGTCACCGGTTTGTCAGTGTGCAGCAGGAAGTGGCAGATGTAGCAGTCGCGGTGGTTGACCCCTGCGCGGTGCATCATGCCCGTCATGCGTGCGACTTCTGCGATCAGTGCGCGCTTGAGCTTTGGCTGCGGCGGCTGCTTGACCCAGTCGATGCTGAAGTCTTCGAGGCTGATGGTCGGCGCCAGCTCTTCGGTGACGATGAACGAATGCTGATCCGCCGGGTTGCTGCCCTTCTCGCCATACGCGACGGCGGTCATGGTCGGCACGCCGACTTCCTGCAGACGCTGGATAGCCTTCCACTCCTGACCCGCGCCGAGCACCGGCAGCTTGGCGGTCAGCAGGTTCTTGAAAATTTCGCCCCAGCCAATGCCGCGGTGAATCTTGACGAAAAATCCGTTGCCGTCGACTTCCGTGCGCAAAGTCCTGCGGGCTTCCAGCTCGCGGTACACCTCGCCCTGCAAGCCCTCGACTTCCGCGAACGCATCGCGGCCAGCCCAAAGGCTCTTGAACGGTTCAGCCAGCATCAACTTCATTTAAGCGTGCTCCGCCAGAATCACATCGGCCGCGTGCTGCGGCATGCTGTAGAGGTCAGCCGTCTCGGCGAAGGCCAGACCGTTGCGGCTCCAGGCCGCCCGTGCAGCGTCGTCGTTCAACATGTCAGTCAGGTATTGCGTCAGTTGCGCCTGATCGAACGGCTCGTCCAGCACCCGCCCGGCGTCGGCCTCGGCGATGTAATGGGCGTAGCCACAGACCGCGCTGACCAGCACCGGCAACCCGGAAACCAGCGCTTCCAGCAGCACCGTACCGGTGTTTTCGTTGTACGCCGGGTGGATCAACAGATCGGCGCCGAGCAGGAAACGCGGGATATCGCTGCGCCCCTTGAGGAACGTCACGTTGTCGCCCAGACCCAGTGTTGCACTCTGCATCTGGAACAATTTGGGGTCATCCTGGCCGATTACAAACAGCCGGGTGCGTTTCTTCAGTTCGGCGGGCAATGCGGCCAGCGCTTTCAGGCTGCGATCGACACCCTTGGTCTTGAACCCGGAGCCGATCTGTACCAGCAACAGTTCGTCGTCCTTGAGGTTGAATTCGGCGCGGAAACCGGCGCGAATCTCGTCGGCATCCGCCGGACGCCGACGATCCTGGGCGATGCCCGGCGGCAGCAGGTGGAAGCGCTCGAGCGGCGTGTCGTAATGTTTGATGAACAGCGGCTGCTGCACTTCGGAGATCATCAGCACTTCGGTTTTCGCGTCTTTGGCGAACACCGCGCGCTCGTACTCGGCGAAGTGGCGATAGCGACCCCAGCGGCGGTACAGCGAGTGGCGCAGGTTCTGCGCCTTGTCCTCGAAGCAGCCGTCGGCGGCGTAGTAGACGTCCAGCCCCGGCATCTTGTTGAAGCCGATCAGGCGATCCACCGGGCGCTTGGCCAGGTCCGCTTCCATCCACGCGCTGAGTTTCTCGTTGCGGCGATGGTTGAAGAACGCCTTGACCGGCGCCACCAACACTTCAAAACCGGGCGGCACGTCGCCTTCCCAGATCAGGGTGTAGACGCGGATCTGATGTCCACGCTTCTGGCATTCGAGGGCGATGCGCATGAAGTCGCGCTGCAAACCACCGAACGGGAAATACTTGTAAAGGACAAATGCCAATTGCATCAACGCAGCTCCTCAGCCATCAACAACGTGCTCAGTCGGCTGGCGACACGCTCGGGATTCAGACGCGTGAAGCACAAGGGCAACTCGCGTTTCAGGTCAAACTGACGGGCATCCTGCGCGGTCGGTTGATACGTACATTTCTTTTGCAGGCACGGCGCGCACGGGAAATCGCTGCCGAGGTGAATCTGCAGCTTGCCATAGGCGCCGGTCAGGCCCGGATTGGTCGGGCCGAACAGCGAAATCGTCGGCACATCCAGTGCCGCAGCGAGATGACCGAGACCGGTGTCCACCGCGACGCAGGCCTGGGCGCCGGCCAGCACCTTGCCGACCCCGGCCAGGTTCAGTTTCGGCAGCACTTCGGCGTGTTTGAAACCGGCGGCGATGCGCTCGGCCCGGGCCTTCTCCAGCGGGTTGCCCCACGGCAGCTTGATCCCGACGCCGAGGTAGCCGACCCGTTCGGTCAGCTCACGCCAATAGCTTTCCGGCCAGTGTTTGGTGTCCCAGGTGGTGCCATGGAGAAACACCACGTAAGCATTTTTGCGTGGCAACTCGACCAGACGCTCGACGCTGAGGCCGTAGTCGCCCAGGCCTTTGGGCAAGTCGTAACCCAAGGCGATAGCGAACAACTGGCGCACGCGCTCGACGGCATGCTGTCCTCGGGCCACTGCCAGTTTGCGGTCATAAAAGCGCGCGGCGAGCGGCTCACGGGCCGAGCCCTTGTCGAGGCCGGCCACCGGGGCTTTGACATAGCGAGTCAGCCAGGCGCTTTTCAGCAGGCCTTGCGCATCGATCACCAGGTCGTATTTGTTCGCCCGAACGGATTGCTTGAAGCGTTTCCACTCGCCGCTGGTGATGGTTTTCCAGAGGTTCTTGCGCCAGCGGCGAATCGCCACCGGAATCACCTTGCCCACCGCCGGGTGCCAGGTCGGGATTTCGGCAAAGCCTTCTTCCACGACCCAGTCGAATTTGATCCCGGGAATCGCCCGGGCGGCGTCGGTCAGCGCCGGCAACGCATGAATCACGTCGCCCAGCGAAGAAGTCTTGATCAGCAATACCCGCAACTTAATGGACCTCGACCACAGAGCCCTGCAAACGCTGCAAGGCATCGTTGACCGCGTCCGGCATCAGCTGGCGCAGGCAGTTGTAATGGCCGAAACGGCAAGTGCGATCAAAGCAAGGGCTGCAATCGAGGCCCAGACGGACGATTTCCACATGCTCGGCCAACGGCGGGGTGAAACCCGGCGAAGTCGAACCGTAGACCGCCACCAACGGACGGTTCAGCGCTGCAGCAACGTGCATCAGGCCAGAATCGTTGGAAACCACAGAGTCAGCGCAGGACATCAGGTCGATGGCTTCGGCCAGCGAAGTACCGCCACTGAGGTTCACGGACTCTTCACGCAGGCCCGGAATCAGCCGCGCGCGGATGTCTTCGCCCACGGCGTGATCGTTCTTCGAGCCGAACAGCCAGACCTGCCAGCCTTCGCGGATGCGCGCTTCGGCGACCTTGGCGTAATGCTCGGACGGCCAGCGTTTGGCTTCACCGAACTCGGCACCGGGGCACAGCACCAGCACCGGGCGATCAAGCGTCAGGCCGAACTTGGCCAGCGCCGCCTCGCGGGTCACCGGGTCGATCTGCAGGCTCGGGCGCGGATACGGTTTCGGCAACTCGGCGTTCGGTTCATAGGCCAGCGCCATGAAGCGCTCGATCATCAGCGGATAACGTTCTTTATCCAGCGTGCGCACGTCATTGAGCAGGCCGTAGCGGAATTCGCCGCGCCAGCCGGTGCGTTTCGGAATGCCGGCGAAGAACGGCACCAGCGCCGACTTCAACGAGTTCGGCAGCAGGATCGCCTGGTCGTACTGGCCGGCCAGGGATTTGCCGATCCGCCGGCGGGTCGCCAGCTCCAGCGCGCCGTGGCCGAGCGGGAAGCTCAAGGCCTTGCGCACTTCGGGCATGCGTTCAAGGATCGGCCGGCTCCACTCGGGGGCCAGCACGTCGATTTCGCACTGCGGGTGGCGCTGCTTGAGACACTGAAACAGTGTCTGCGCCATCACCATGTCACCGACCCAACTGGGCCCAACGATCAGAATATTCATGTGGTTTCCAAAAACGAACCGGGGAGGCTTTACGCCTCCCCGTCTCGAGAATCAGCTTAGCCCCAGCTCGCGCCAGATCCGCATCACCTGCCGCCGTTCGTCCGCGAACTGATCGCCCGGTATCACCCCGGCGTCCTTCTGCAAGGCCTGCCGGTGGGCGGCGGAACGGTAGGCCTTATAGGCCTCGCGCAACAGGCTGGCGTCTTCGACGGGCATCAGCCCCTCGTGTTCCAGCTCTTCCAGAATGCGGATATTGTCCGTCCAGCGCAGCAGCGGCGGGTGGCTGTGCGACCACGCCAGGGCCGCGTATTGCACCATAAATTCAATATCGACGATACCTCCGGCATCCTGCTTGAGGTCGAACGGCGCAGTGGCCTCGAAGGCATTCGCCCCCATACCGGCAGCCGTGCTCTTGCTGCCGAGGTTGTCGCGCATCTTGGCGCGCATCTCGCTCACTTCCTGTTGCAGCTTCGCCAGATCCCGCGCCTTGCCCAATACCTGGGCCCGCACTTTCTCGAACGCCTGGCCGACATCCTGACTGCCCACCAGCACCCGTGCCCGCACCAGAGCCTGATGCTCCCACGTCCAGGCTTCATTTTCTTGATAGCGGGCAAATGCCCCCAGCGAACTGACCAACAGCCCCGACGCGCCGGACGGCCGCAGGCGCATGTCCACTTCATAGAGCTGGCCGGAGTTGGTCTGGGCCGTCAGCAAGTGAATGATCCGCTGGCCGAGCCGGGTAAAGAACTGCGCGCCATCAATAGGTTTCGCCCCGTCTGTTTCCGCCTGTGGATCGCCGTCGTGGATGAACACCAGATCCAGATCCGAACCATGCCCCAATTCGATCCCGCCGACTTTCCCATAACCGACAATGATGAAGCCGGGATCGCACAACGTGCCATCGGTGCGCAGCGGCGTACCGTACTTGGCCACGGTCTGGCGCCAGGCCAGGGCCAGCACTTGCTCCAGAATCGCTTCGGCGAGCCAGGTCAGGTAATCGCTGACTTTCATCAACGGCAGGCTGCCGGCGATTTCCGAGGCGGCGACGCGCAAGCGGTGCGCCAGTTTGAAATGGCGCAGGGCTTCCATCTGTTGTTCGAGGTCGTCTTCCGGGATCCGGGTCAGGCGCTCGCGCAATTCAGCGGCCAGTTCCGGCGCCAACGGCGGCTTGAACAGGCGACCTTCGTTGAGCAACTCATCGAGCAGCAGCGGGAAACGGGTGATCTGCTCGGCGATCCACGGGCTCGCGGCGCACAGGGTCAGCAAGCGACGCAACGCACCGGGGTTTTCCGTCAGCAACACCAGATAAGCCGAACGCCGGGCGACCGCTTCGACCAGCGGCAGCACCCGTTCAAGCACCAGGTCCGGATTATCGTGCTCCACTGCCTGAGCGAGCAGGCGCGGAATAAAGGCATCGAGGCGCTCGCGCCCCAGACGCTGCATCGCCCGCAATTGCGGACTGCTGCGCAGACCGGCCAGCGCTCTCAAGGCTTTGGTGGCGTCGGCGAAACCGCCTTCTTCCAACTGGCGGCAGGCGGCTTCTTCGTCCTGCGCCTCCTCCCACAGCGGCAGCCATTCACCGCCGACCACCACTTCGCTTTCGGTGCCCTCTTCCTCATCGGGATCGGCGATGACCTGAGCAAAATGCCAGGCCACCCGGCCACGCCAGAACATCAATTTTTCATGGAAGGCGTCCCAGTCGGCAAAACCGAGCATGAAGGCGATGCGCGCCTGATCTTGTGCAGTGTCCGGGAGCATCTGGGTCTGGCGGTCGGCAATCGCCTGGATCGCGTGCTCGGTGTAGCGCAGGAATTCGTAACCTTCGCGCAACTCGCTGATTACCGCCGGCGGCAGGTAACCCTGCCCTTCCAGCGTGCTCAACACCTTTAATAGAGGCCGCTGTTGCAGGCTCAGATCGCGACCACCGTGGATCAACTGAAAGGCCTGGGCGATGAACTCGACTTCACGGATGCCACCGGAGCCAAGTTTGATGTTGTCGGCCATGCCCTTGCGCCGGACTTCCTGCTGGATCAGCTGCTTCATGGTGCGCAGCGCTTCGATCGCCGAGAAGTCCAGATAGCGCCGATAAACGAACGGCCGCAGCATTTCCTGCAACTGCGCCCCGGCCACCTGATCGCCAGCCACCACCCGCGACTTGATCATCGCGTAGCGTTCCCAGTCGCGGCCCTGATCCTGGTAATACTGCTCCAGCGCATTGAAGCTCAGCACCAGCGCACCGGACGAGCCGTACGGGCGCAAGCGCATGTCGACGCGAAACACAAAGCCGTCGACAGTCATCGGGTCGAGGGCCTTGATCAGGCGCTGACCGAGACGGATGAAGAATTCCTGGTTATCCAGCGCACGCTTCACGCCGACGGTTTCGCCGCCCTCGGGGTAGGCGAAAATCAGGTCGATGTCCGAGGACAGGTTCAGCTCGACCGCGCCGAGCTTGCCCATGCCGAGGATGACCATTTGCTGCGGCTCACCGCTGCGACGGCCGGTGGGCGTGCCGAATTGTTCGCAATGGCGGCTGTACAGCCATTGATAAGCCTGATCGATGCTGGCGTCGGCCATGTCCGACAGGTCGCGACAGGTTTGCACCAGATCGGCCTGGCGGGTCAGGTCGCGCCAGATGATCCGTACCTGATGCCGGGCGCGCTGACGACGCAGGACTCGACCCAGCTCATCCTCGGTCTGCGCGGTGCTGACCGCTGCCGCAATCTGCCCGCACAGCTCGCCGGGGGCGAACGGCCGGTCGAGTTCGCCGGACTGCACCAGCGACAGCAACATCAAAGGGTCACGAACGCTCTGTTCAATCACGAAATCGCTGGCGGCGGTGACGCGGGCGAACTGCGCCCAGCGCTCCGGGGTCCAGGTGGAGAAGCCGTGATCGTCTTCAAGCTGAGCGACGGCCGTACGGAACGACTGCTCGGATCGGCTGACCAACGGCAGGAGAATGGCGGGCAGTTCGGCAAGCGCGGGCAGGGTCATGGTCTATCCTTGATCGGCGTGTAAATGGCCGCTTGTAGTGATGATTGAAAAACCGCTACGCGAAGGACTGTCGAACAAAAGTGAGAAATAGCTGAAATTTCTTTTTCTTTGGCAGCCAGCATCAAACTTTCACCTTTTTCGGATGGCTAAAGACCAACCTTAACGATTATTCTCACAACGCAGTCGGAGGCCACAAGCCTTTCATCTGTAGTTTTACTACTCGTCTATACATTCGAAAGGCTGAAATGCCGGATGATTTGTAGTAAAACTACACGCCGCCGGAACAACCTGTCGGCAATCCAAGAATTTTAAATCGTCTGCCCACAAGGCCAGTCGCAAACTCAGGCAACCGATTCTGGAAGCCTTTCCGCCCTGGAGCAAGCCATGCAAGACCTCGATCCCGTCGAAACCCAGGAATGGCTGGACGCCCTGGAATCGGTTCTCGACAAAGAAGGCGAAGACCGTGCTCACTATCTGATGACCCGTATGGGCGAACTCGCGACCCGCAGCGGCTCGCAACTGCCTTACGCCATCACCACGCCTTACCGCAACACGATTCCCGTTACCCACGAAGCACGCATGCCTGGCGACCTGTTCATGGAACGCCGCATTCGCTCGCTGGTACGCTGGAACGCGATGGCCATGGTAATGCGTACGAACCTGAAAGATTCTGACCTGGGCGGTCACATCTCCAGCTTCGCTTCCAGCGCGACCCTGTACGACATCGGTTTCAACTACTTCTTCCAGGCCCCGACCGACGAGCACGGCGGCGACCTGATCTACTTCCAGGGTCACACCTCGCCAGGCGTCTACGCCCGTGCGTTCATGGAAGGCCGCATCACCGAAGACCAGATGAACAACTTCCGCCAGGAAGTCGACGGTCAGGGCCTGTCGTCCTATCCGCACCCTTGGCTGATGCCTGACTTCTGGCAGTTCCCGACCGTTTCGATGGGTCTGGGCCCGATCCAGGCGATCTACCAGGCTCGCTTCATGAAGTACCTGGAACACCGCGGCTTCATCCAGCCGGGCAAACAGAAAGTCTGGTGCTTCCTGGGCGACGGCGAGTGCGACGAGCCGGAATCCCTGGGCGCGATCTCCCTGGCCGGCCGCGAGAAGCTGGACAACCTGATCTTCGTCATCAACTGCAACCTGCAGCGCCTCGACGGCCCGGTACGCGGCAACGGCAAGATCATCCAGGAACTCGAAGGCGTGTTCCGCGGTGCTCAGTGGAACGTGACCAAAGTCATCTGGGGCCGTTTCTGGGACCCACTGCTGGCCAAGGACGTCGACGGCATCCTGCAGCGTCGCATGGACGAAGTCATCGACGGCGAGTACCAGAACTACAAAGCCAAAGACGGCGCGTTCGTGCGTGAACACTTCTTCAACACGCCTGAACTCAAGGCGATGGTTGCAGATCTGTCCGACGACGAGATCTGGAAACTCAACCGTGGCGGCCACGACCCGTACAAGGTCTACGCGGCGTACCACGAAGCGGTCAACCACAAAGAACAACCGACCGTCATCCTGGCCAAGACCATCAAGGGTTACGGCACCGGTGCGGGCGAAGCGAAGAACACTGCGCACAACACCAAGAAAGTCGACGTCGACAGCCTGAAGCTGTTCCGCGACCGCTTCGACATTCCGGTGAAAGACGAAGAGCTGGAAAACCTGCCGTTCTTCAAGCCTGAGCCAAACAGCGCCGAAGCCCGCTACCTGGCCGAGCGCCGTGCCGCACTGGGCGGTTTCGTGCCTCAGCGTCGCGCACAGAGCATCAGCGTACCGACTCCGGATCTGGATACCCTAAAGGCAATCCTCGACGGTTCCGGCGACCGTGAAATTTCCACCACCATGGCCTTCGTGCGGATCCTCGCGCAACTGGTCAAGGACAAGGAAATCGGCCCGCGCATCGTTCCGATCATTCCGGACGAAGCCCGTACCTTCGGTATGGAAGGCATGTTCCGTCAGCTGGGCATCTACTCGTCCGTCGGCCAGCTCTACGAGCCAGTCGATAAAGACCAGGTGATGTTCTACAAGGAAGACCAGAAAGGTCAGATCCTTGAAGAAGGCATCAACGAAGCAGGCGCCATGAGCTCCTTCATCGCCGCCGGTACTTCGTACTCCAGCCACAACCAGCCAATGCTGCCGTTCTACATCTTCTACTCGATGTTCGGCTTCCAGCGTATCGGCGATCTGGCATGGGCCGCTGGCGACAGCCGCACCCGTGGTTTCCTGATCGGCGGCACCGCCGGCCGTACCACCCTGAACGGTGAAGGCCTGCAGCACGAAGACGGTCACAGCCACCTGCTGGCTGCCACCATCCCGAACTGCCGCACCTACGATCCGACCTACGGCTACGAGCTGGCGGTGATCATTCAGGACGGCATGAAGAAGATGACCGAAGAGCAACAGGACATCTTCTATTACATCACTGTGATGAACGAGTCCTACCAGCAGCCAGCCATGCCGGCCGGTGCCGAAGAAGGCATCAAGAAAGGCATGTACCTGCTGGAAGAAGACACCCGCGAAGCGGCGCACCACGTACAGCTGATGGGCTCCGGCACCATCCTGCGTGAAGTCCGCGAAGCGGCGAAGATCCTGCGTGAAGAGTTCAACGTCGGTGCCGACGTGTGGAGCGTCACCAGCTTCAACGAACTGCGTCGCGACGGCCTGGCCGTAGAGCGCAGCAACCGTCTGAAACCAGGCCAGAAGCCTAAGCGCAGCTACGTCGAAGAGTGCCTGAGCGGCCGCAAGGGTCCGGTCATCGCTTCTACCGACTACATGAAACTGTTCGCCGAGCAGATCCGTCAGTGGGTACCGTCCAAGGAATTCAAAGTCCTGGGCACCGACGGTTTCGGCCGCAGCGACAGCCGCAAGAAACTGCGTCATTTCTTCGAAGTCGACCGTCATTTCGTGGTGTTGGCAGCCCTGGAAGCACTGGCTGACCGTGGCGATATCGAACCTAAAGTCGTGGCCGAGGCCATTACCAAGTTCGGCATCGACCCGGAAAAACGCAACCCACTGGACTGCTGAGGAGAAACTCTGTGAGCGAACTCATTCGCGTACCTGACATCGGCAGCGGTGAAGGTGAAGTAATCGAACTGTTTGTGAAGGTCGGCGACCGTATCGAAGCCGACCAGAGCATCCTGACTCTGGAATCGGACAAGGCCAGCATGGAAGTGCCGGCCCCGAAGGCCGGCGTCATCAAGAGCCTGAAAGTGAAGCTGGGCGATCGCCTGAAAGAAGGCGACGAACTGCTGGAACTGGAAGTCGAGGGCGCCGCGCAAGCGGCCCCTGCTCCGGCTGCTGCTCCTGCCGCCAAGGCTGAAGCTGCGCCGGCTGCCGCTCCTGCACCGGCTGCGCCAGCCGCAGCTCCGGCTGCCGCTTCGGTTCAGCAAGTGCACGTGCCGGACATCGGTTCGTCGGGCAAGGCCCAGATCATCGAGATCCAGGTCAAGGTCGGCGACAAGGTCGAGGCTGATCAGTCGCTGATCACCCTGGAATCCGACAAGGCGAGCATGGAAATCCCGTCGCCTGCCGCTGGCGTGGTCAAGGCCATCAGCGTCAAGTTGAACGACGAAGTCGGCACTGGCGACCTGATCCTGGATCTGGAAGTGGCGGGTGCTGCGGCCCCTGCTGCTGCCGCTCCGGCCCAGGCTGCTGCTCCAGCCGCTGCCGCTGCGCCGGCTCCAGCCGCCGCACCTGCCGCACCGGTTGCCGACAGCGTTCAGGACATCCACGTTCCGGACATCGGTTCGGCCGGCAAGGCCAAGATCATCGAAGTGCTGGTCAAGGCTGGCGACAGCGTTGAAGCCGACCAGTCGCTGATCACTCTGGAATCCGACAAGGCGAGCATGGAAATCCCGTCGCCTGCCGCTGGCGTGGTGGAAAGCATTTCCATCAAGCTGGACGACGAAGTCGGCACTGGCGACCTGATCCTCAAGCTGAAAGTCAAAGGCGCTGCTCCAGCTGCTGCCCCGGCTCCAGCTGCCGCTGCTGCTCCGAGCGCTCCGGCGCCAGCCGCTGCTGCTCCGGCTGCCGCTGCACCTGCTGCTGCCGCCCCAGTTGCTGCTCCAGCCAAGCCTGGTGCGAAAGTTCACGCCGGCCCTGCCGTGCGTCAACTGGCTCGCGAGTTCGGCGTCGAGCTGAGCGCTGTCGGCGCCAGCGGTCCGCACGGTCGCATCCTGAAAGAAGACGTGCAGACTTACGTCAAAGCCATGATGCAGAAGGCCAAGGAAGCTCCGGCCGCTGCTGCTGGCGCAACCGGTGGCGCGGGCATCCCGCCGATTCCGGTCGTCGACTTCAGCCGCTTCGGCGAAATCGAAGAAGTGCCGATGACCCGCCTGATGCAGGTCGGTGCCGCCAACCTGCACCGCAGCTGGCTGAATGTGCCGCACGTGACGCAATTCGACTCGGCGGATATCACCGAGCTGGAAGCGTTCCGCAACGCACAGAAAGCTGTCGCAGAGAAGGCCGGCGTCAAGCTGACCATTCTGCCGCTGCTGCTCAAGTCCTGCGCACACCTGCTCAAGGAGCTGCCGGACTTCAACAGCTCGCTGGCTCCAAGCGGCAAGGCGATCATCCGCAAGAAATACGTGAACATCGGCTTCGCCGTCGACACCCCGGATGGCCTGCTGGTACCGGTCATCAAGAACGTCGACCAGAAGAGCCTGCTGCAACTGGCCGCCGAGGCCGCTTCCCTGGCTGAAAAAGCCCGGACCAAGAAGCTCTCGTCGGACGAGATGCAAGGCGCCTGCTTCACCATTTCCAGCCTCGGCCACATTGGCGGCACCGGCTTCACGCCGATCGTCAACGCGCCGGAAGTGGCGATCCTCGGTGTTTCCAAGGCAACCATCCAGCCAGTCTGGGATGGCAAAGCCTTCCAGCCGAAACTGATGCTGCCACTGTCGCTGTCCTACGATCACCGCGTGATCAACGGCGCCGCTGCTGCACGCTTCACCAAGCGTCTGAGCGATCTGCTGGCGGACATCCGCACCATCCTGCTGTAAAGCGCTCGGCCCTCCGGCAACGGAGGGCCGACTGCGTTCCACGTTTTCGAGCGCCACACGCTCGTACCTCAACCCCGTCAGTTTGGCGGGGCTTTTTTTTGCCTGAAATAACACGCGCCTGCACTTTTCCCACAACTTGCGCTGACATCAGCCACAGTTCAAGTCCATTTTCTGTCGATATTTTTAAGCAACAGACAACTAACCTTGGCGCACTAATACCAGCCATTAAAAGTTGGCAAACTTTATTATTTATTAATCTTTATTCGAACGGATTCGAACATGCTGAAACCTATCGTTGGACCAGTCATTGGTCACACCACAACTAACCAGACAAGAATTTTTGTTCGCGGCGAACTTCAAGACAGCACCGCCGTATTTGCAGGCATTCGTTACCGGGTAACGGATTCGAAACAATGGTCGAAGGGACTGTTTATCAAACTTGATGCCAGTCGTGATCAGTCCGGAGTTCTGGTGCTCGACAAATTGAGCGCCGACACCGAATACGAATACCAGACAGGCTGGTTCAGCCCCATGAGCCCGACTCACACGATTGAAAGCGTGGCGGAACTGCCACTGCAATGGCCCCGGGAAACCTATCGCTTACGCACTCGCAGCAGCCAGCCTCTGCAACCACGGGCCTACATCCTCGGCTCCTGTCGCTACTTGCGCCTGACCGCCGGTATCCCCGTACTCCCGCAACTGGGTGACCGGATCTTCGCTTCTATCAGCCAACTGATCGAGGGCGCACAACCAGCGGTCAGCGCAATCATGATGAGCGGTGACCAGATCTACGCTGACGATTTAAATCTGATTTCGCCGGACCGCGAATATAACGAGATCATTACCAAATATCGCGCAGCTTTCTCTCAACCCAATATTCAACGACTGATGTCGGGCACTTCGACCTACATGATTCTCGATGACCATGAAATAGAAGATAACTGGCCAGCGAATGCCGACGCATCCGATGAAACACTGTTTCGCAATGCAATGACGGCTTACGAAATTTATCAGGCCAGTCACAGCCCGGCCTGTTCGCTTACAACTAGCGGCCAAGTAGATCATTTTTCGCTAAAGCACTACTGGTATCAATTCAGCGATGGTGATATCGAATGGTTTGTGACCGATAGCAGAACCCGTCGCAACTTATCCAGCGAGAACCGCCGCATCCTGGATGAAGAACAAGAACGGGCCTTGTGCAAGTGGCTGATCGAAAGCCCCGCGCGGGTCAAGTTCGTGGTCACCAGCGTCATGTTCTATCCGGATCGCAGAATGAACGGCGAGGATGCGTGGATGGGTTTTCCCGAACAGCGGTTACGCCTGCTGGAAACCATCCGCCAGCATCGGATCAGCAACGTCGTGTTCATTTCCGGCGATGTGCATGGTTCGCTGACCAGCCGCCTGAGTCACAGCGACGACCCTGACTTCGAAGTGCACACTGTCGTTTCCTCACCACTGAGCAACAGCAAACTGCTGCCATACGCCACGGCTTCGACGTTCATTCTCGATCAACCGCTGGCTCGCACAGACGCGGGAGAATACCGGCACACGCTGACCAGCCGGGTCGTCAGCCAGGACAATTTTGCCCACATGGTGGTGGAGGCCGAACACATTCGGGTCAACTACCACGACCGGGATGGTAAACACTTGCAATCAATCGATATTCCACTGCGCTGAATTCAACAGTGCTGCCGTTTCAGAGGCCCGAGAGCTCTGGGACGGCACTTTCCTCAAGTATCTGCATTACTTTCCAGCGCACGCTGGAGAAATGTTCAGTGCAGCCGACATATTCTTATAGCACTTGGCCTTCATGTCTCTTGTCAGTCGGTGCCGCAATGATGCAACCTTGCCGCAGGCAACAGTAAAGAGGGCGAGAGCCCGGCGCGTTCAGCAAATTTCCAAGCGAGTTCCCTTCATGAAGAGCCAACCCGATGCCGCCAGCCGTATGGTGGCCGAGGTAGTGACGCAGTTGCCTGTGCCCTCGCGGCTCGGCATGCTGCGTTTCGAGCGCCTGAATGAAGCCAGTTGGGCGATGCTGTTTCTCGATCCCAACTGCGAACGCCAGTTCGGCCAGCCCGCCGTCGAACTCTGCGCACTGGTCGGTTCGCCCTACGCCAGTCTGATGGAGCCCGAAGCGCGCTATCAGTTGCACGACGCGATCCAGCAACAACTGCGCGACAGTCCGCACTATCTGGTGCGCTATACCCTGCACACTGCCGCCGGCGCGCTGAGCATTCTCGAACTCGGTGAAGCCTACAAACAACACAATCGTCACCTGCTGCGCGGCTACCTGCTGGCGGTCGATGATGTGTTCGACGAGGCGCCACCACTGCCGTCCGTCGACCTGGAAACTCAGAACTCGCGCCTGCAAATCGCCCTTGAGCTCAATCAGCGAGCCCAGCAGGAACAACTGCAGCATCTGGAACGGGTGCGCGCCCAGCAGGATCTGATCCTGTTGCTGGCCCGCCAGCGCTACAGCAGCCAGAACTCCCTGCAAGAAGCCGCCGAACTGATTACCCGCTGCGCCTGCGACATCTACGAAATCGACTGCGCCAGCCTGTGGAACCTCGAAGGCCAGAAGCTGGTACCGATTTCGGCCTACCACCGCGCCACCCAGGAATACATACTGCCGGACGTGATCGACGTCAGCAGTTTCCCCGATTACATGGACGCACTGCACGGCAGCCGCGCCATCGACGCGCACAACGCGATGCGCGACCCGCGTACCCGGGAGATGGCCGAAGCCCTGCGCCCGCGTGACGTCAACGCCATGCTCGACGCCAGCATCCGCGTCGACGGCCAGGTGGTCGGCGTGTTGTGCCTGGAGCAGACCGGCGTCACCCGCGCCTGGCAGTCCGATGAAATCGCCTTTGCCGGTGAACTGGCCGACCAGTTCGCCCAGGTCATCAACAACCACAACCGCCGCACCGCCACCAGCGCCCTGCACCTGTTCCAGCGTGCGGTCGAGCAAAGTGCCAACGCCTTCTTGCTGGTCAATTGCGACGGCGTGGTCGAGTACGTCAACCCGAGCTTCACCGCGATCACCCAGTACACCACCGAGGAAGTCCACGGCCAGCGCCTGTCGGAGTTGCCGGCCCTGGAAAACCTGAGCGAGCTGCTGTTCGACGCGCCCTCGTCGCTGGCCAAGAGCAATAGCTGGCAGGGCGAATTCAAGAGCCGCCGCAAAAACCTCGAACCCTACTGGGGCCAGTTGTCGATTTCCAAGGTCTACGGCGACAACCGTGAGCTGACGCACTACATCGGCATCTACGAAGACATCACCCAGACCAAACTGGCGCAGCAGCGCATCGAGCGCCTCGCCTATACCGACAACCTGACCAACCTCGGCAACCGGCCTGCATTTATCCGCAATCTGGACGAACGCTTCGCCCGAGACAGCGATACCCCGATCAGCCTGCTGCTGGTGGACATCGACAACTTCAAGCGGATCAACGACAGCCTCGGCCACCAGACCGGCGACAAGTTGCTGATCAGCCTCGCCCGGCGCCTGCGCAACAGCCTGAGCCCGAGCGGCAGCCTGGCGCGATTCGCCAGTAACGAATTCGCGGTGTTGCTCGACAACACCGACCTCGAAGCCGGCCAACAGATCGCCAGCCAGCTGCTGATGACCCTCGACAAACCGATGTTCGTCGACAACCAGCTGATCAGCGTCACCGGTTCCGTGGGCCTGGCCTGCGCGCCGCTGCACGGCCGCGACCCGCAGACCCTGATGCGCAACGCCGGCCTCGCCCTGCACAAGGCCAAGGCCAATGGCAAACATCAGGTGCAGGTGTTCACCGAAGCGCTGAACGCCGAGGCCAGTTACAAACTGTTCGTCGAGAACAACCTGCGCCGCGCCCTGACCCAGAACGAACTGGACGTGTTCTACCAGCCCAAACTGTGCCTGCGCAGTGGCCGGTTGCTGGGCATGGAAGCGCTGCTGCGCTGGAATCACCCGGAACGCGGCATGATCCGCCCGGACCAGTTCATCAGCGTCGCCGAGGAAACCGGCCTGATCATTCCGATCGGCAAGTGGATCGCCCGTCAGGCCTGCCGCATGAGCAAAGCGCTGACCGCCGCCGGCATGGGCAATCTGCAAGTGGCGATCAACCTGTCGCCCAAGCAGTTCTCCGACCCGGATCTGGTGGCCTCCATCGCCAATATCCTCAAGGAAGAAGCACTGCCGGCCAATCTGCTGGAGCTGGAACTGACCGAAGGCCTGCTGCTGGAAGCCACCGAAGACACCCACTTGCAACTCGACCAGCTCAAGCGCCTGGGCCTGACCCTGGCCATGGACGACTTCGGCACCGGTTATTCGTCGCTCAGCTACCTGAAGAAATTCCCGATCGACATCATCAAGATCGATCGCAGCTTCATCCATGAAATCCCGGACAACCAGGACGACATGGAAATCACCTCCGCCGTGATCGCTATGGCCCACAACCTGAAACTCAAGGTCGTGGCCGAAGGCATCGAGACCGCCGAGCAGCTGGCGTTCCTGCGCCGGCACCGCTGCGACGTCGGCCAGGGCTACCTGTTCGACCGGCCGATTCCGGGCGGCGAACTGATCCAGGCACTCAAGCGCTACCCACGCGGGCCGCTCCCTCTCTAAACCACCGCAGCAGTACCCGCACATTTTGACTAGTGATTAACTGGGCATCATTGGGCACACTGGTGGTCTGCTTATTTACATCCCATCCTGACTGAGAGGAACGATCATGGTTCTGCGCTCGGAAATTCTGGTGAACAAAAACGTGCTACCGACTAAAGAACAAGCTCTGCCTGGCCGCGAAACCGCAATGACCCTGCCTGAAAAGCACTTTGTGTTCGAAGACACGCCGCTGCTCGGCCCGTTTTTCGAAGACGTCGACTTTGCGATCTTCGGTCTGGGCTGCTTCTGGGGTGCCGAGCGCCGCTTCTGGCAGCGTGAAGGCGTGGTCAGCACCGTGGTCGGTTACGCCGGCGGTTTCACGCCGAACCCGACCTACGAAGAAGTCTGCTCGGGCCTGACCGGCCACGCCGAAGTCGTGCTGGTGGTGTTTGACAAGGCCAAGGTCAGCTACGAAGAACTGCTGGCGATGTTCTGGGAATTGCACAACCCGACGCAAGGCATGCGCCAGGGCAATGACATCGGCACCCAGTACCGTTCGGTGATCTACGCGACCCACCCGGAGCAACTGGATGCGGCGCTGAAGAGCAAGGCTGTTTATCAGGCTGAGCTGTCGAAGGCGGGTCTGGGTGAAATCAGCACCGAGATTGAACAGGCGCCGACCGTTTACTTCGCCGAGACCTATCACCAGCAGTATCTGGCGAAAAATCCGGAAGGCTACTGCGGGATTGGCGGCACTGGCGTTTGCATGCCACCGAGTCTGGCGGGTAACTAAGCCCGCCCTGATCGCTCCCGCGCTTGGCGTGGGAGCGATTGACGGTTGATCAGCTTTCGGCGATCAACCAATCCATCTGCCACCCACCCTGGGTCTGCCCCAGTTTCTTGGACAGCCACGGCAGCAGCTCACGCAACTCTTCCTCCAGCCCCCAAGGCGGATTGGCAATCGCCAGCCCGGAACCGTTCAGGCTGTTCGGCGTGTCCAGCGGATGCACCAACAGCTCCACACGCAGCAGTTTCGGCGCACCGGTGCCAGCCAGATCCTGATAGAAACGACGCAGTGCGCGCTGGTCCTTCACCGGATACCAGATGGCCGCCACGGTCTGACGCATCCGGCCAATGGCTTCTTTCATCGACGCTGCACAACGCTGCATTTCATCGAGCTGCTCGAACGGAGGATCAATCAGCATCACCGCGCGCTTCTCCTGCACCGGCAACATGGCGCGGGCCACATGCCAGCCCTCACCCAGATGCACCTTTACCCGACGGTCACCGGCCATGTTCTCCTTGAGCTGCACGCCGTCTTCGGGGTGCTTCTCGTTGAGCATCACCCGATCCTGCGGTCGGGTCAGACGCCGCGCCAGCTCCGGCGAACCCGGGTAATAGCGCAACTGGCCGTCCGGGTTCATCTCGTGCAGCACTTTCATGTAGTCGGCGGTCAGCGCCGGCAGATCCGGCTGATCCCACAACCGCGCGATGCCTTCCAGGTACTCGCCGGTACGGTTGGCCTGATCACCCTGCAGGTCATACAGACCAATGCCGGCGTGGCTGTCGAGATAGGCAAACGGCTGCTCCTTGCGCGACATCAGGGCGATGAGGCGGGTCAAAGTCAGGTGTTTGAACACATCGGCATGATTGCCGGCATGGAAGGCGTGACGATAATTCATGGCTGCTCCTGCGAGGGCCGTGAAGTTTACCTTTTACCGGGCGGCAAGTCAGGGGTTGGGGGCTGAGTGGGCGTTCCCGGCGTTACACTGGCCGCAACCACCTGACAGGAAGTCTGAAAATCATGTACCGCCGGATCATTGCCCTCCTTTGCCTGCCGGGCTCATTACACGCCTTCGCTGGCGAAGAACACACCGAACAGGCACGCCAGAATCTGAAGAACTACGGTTTGAGCCACTGCATCCTGGCGCCATTCAAAGAACAATCTGCACTGGAAAAAGACATCGGACTGTCCGCCGGAGCCTACTCGTTCATGGGCAAAGGCCTGCACACCATTATTCAGAATGAGGACACGCTGGAGGTCACGCATGATCCGTATGCCGAGACTGAGAACTACATGGCAGGCGCCTACCTCAAAACGTCCTCAACCAGCAAACAGACTGGTAAAAACATAGTGTTCTATTCTTGCCTGGAAATTTATAACTCCCCGGAGTTTGACGCTTTCATAAAGTCGCAGGATCAGTATCTGCAAAACTGAAATCTTCTCGCCTGACTAAATGATCCTTTCAAACCCGATGCTGGAAAGATCTTTGAGAAGGGCTGAGTGGGTGGCCTTGCTGTCGGGTACATCCTTGAAAAGCCCCTCACCCTAGCCCTCTCCCGGAGGGAGAGGGCTAGGGTGATCTTTCGGCTTGCATCGACATGAAAGATTATCGCGAGCTTAAGCTTGGCCAAGCGAAGTTCACCCCCGAAGTCGCAGGTCGGCGTACGTCACCTATTCACCTTGGTCGGTCCCCTCTCCCTCGGGGAGAGGGCTAGGGTGAGGGGATGGGATCTAAGGCCGGTCACGCAATTTGCGGCCAATCACATCCAACACATCACAGCCGTCACGCAGCGGAATTACGCAGAGCTGGGCGAAGTCGCGGAGGATGACCGAGTCGCATTCGACCGAGCCGCGCATGCACATGTTTTCCAGGACCTGGATTACGGCGCGGATACGGTAGTTGGCGGCGTCCATCAGGACGTCGAGCGGGGCGTGGGTGTCGATGAACAGGGTGGGCATGTCGTTGCAGTTGCTGGTCAGCGCCATGAGGCGGTTGTCGGGGTGGGGGATGAAGGGCTCGTAGGGTGGATCGGGATGCAGATTTTTCATTTGTAACCTCCATGAGTGTGAATGCGGGCCACCGCCGCACCCTCCTACAGGTAGGGTGGCAGCCATACGCAGGAGTAGGAGAACCGAGCACTCATGGACCTCGGCCACGCCGAAGCGTGTCCTGCGCATAGCCGCCGCGAACGATGTTACGGACACGATTCAAGTGCCGCAAACAAACGACAAAGCCGTTGCACCATGAGGAAGGGGCTCCTACGCCCCGTCACCGATTTGCGGTGACAGCCAAAAGACTAACCCCACACCTCATCACCCACCAGTTCACGCAAACCGCCGCAACTCGCAGGAAACGTCCGAAGCCTTTGCCCGGAAATTTCACTCTGATTCGTCCCGCAAGTAGTCCAGCAATGCCGAAGCCGACGATTCGTCCGACGTCGAAACCGCAAAAAACCTGACAACCTTGCAGCGCAGGACATCGGCGGGAAATGCCTCGAACAAAGCCGGCTGCTCCTCGCTCAACCACTGCAAGGCGTTGTTGATCCTGGCATCACCGCCGAATTGCGCAAGCAGCTTTTCAGGCACCGACCACCAAGGAAACTCCCGCCCCGAGACCCGCGCCCTGCCCCCGATCTCGGCGGCCTGACCGTTGATCAAGCCTCGCGTGAGAATCGGCAGCAATTGCCCGGCATCCACCTCGGGCGACTCAAGGATCGGCAACAAAAACCGCCCATCCCAAAACCGGAAGAACGCCGCTTTCCCATCAGGTATCAGCACCTGAGTCAGACTGCGAAAATGCTCGACCACCGCCTCAAGCCCCGCCGAAGAGACCGCCAGCCAGCCCCAGTCGCGGGATTCGGTGGTCGCGACCCAATCCAGAAACTCACTGCCCGCGTCGACGATTCCCACGTAGGGCATCACCGCACCCCACTCGGCATAGATCGTTTCCGCCCAGACCGGTTTCGGCATCTGCGCTTTCAGCGGCCAGGCCTTCAGTGGCTCTGCCGCACTGGCGCTACTGAAAATCGCGAACAACTGCTCCGACGGTTTCAGCGGCTCATCCTTCAACCATTTATCAGGCTGCACAGATACCGTCCTTGCAGCGCTCGCACTCTTCACAGAACGGAGCATCACCTTTAAGGCTCATGATTTGCGCGGCAGTCAGAATCGCAGCCGGTGCCGCCGTCAGTTTTTCCGGCAAGCCCGGCACTGTCGGCGCCGCACTTATCGCCGCCATCGGCGCGCCACCCACAACAATCGGCACGCTGCTGAAGATCCCGCCGGGGCCAATGTTGATCCACTGCCCGCCCGCCTGAATCGTCGCGCTCGCCCCGCCGTCGATCACTACCTGCTGGCCGGCGCTGACGTGGAATTGACCACTGGCATTGATAGCCTGATTGCTTACGCGGATGTGTCGGTCGCCGGTCACCGTGAGGTGGTCGTCCTGCTTCACTTCGGTCTGGCGCTGACCGTGGGTGATGCGCTGTTCATCGGCTTTCAACTCATGTTTGGCAAGGCCAGTGACGACGACACTGCGCTGGTTATCGACCTGCACCTGCTGATCGTTCAAAACATGCTGCGTCCAGTTTCGCTGGGCGCGCAGGTAGATTTCCTCCGCGCCCTTGCGATCCTCGATGCGCAATTCGTTGTAACCGCCGCCGCCCGGACTACTCTGACTGCGGAAAATGCTGCGGGTCTTGTCGGCCGGCAGATCCAGCGGCACCGGCGTGGCTGCGTTCGGCAGGCAACCCATGACCAGCGGTTTGTCGGCGTCGGAATCGATGAACCCCACCAGCACTTCCATGCCGACCCGCGGAATCAGCACACTGCCATAACGGTCATGAGCCCAGCCGCTGGCGACCCGAAGCCAACAACTGGAATGCTCGTTGAGTTCACCGTCGCGATCCCAGGCCAGTTGCACCTTGACCCGGCCATACTCGTCGCAATGGATTTCACTGTCTTTCGGGCCGGTGACCACGGCCGGTTGATAGCCTAGCATCCGTGGCTTTTCCGGGCCCCTCGGCGGACGAAAGAACACGTCCCACGGCGTTGCGAGAAAAGTATTACGGTACCCCTGGAAATCTTCCCCATCACTGGTGACCGATTCCTCCAGCACTTGCGGCTGTCGGCCATGGTGCTCGACGGCGGTCAGCAGCCAGAGGTCATTCAAATCCTTGCGTGGATGCTCGGTCAGCTGCAGGAAATGTCCACTGACCAGGCAGGATTGATCGCTGCGCCCCTCGGCCTGCCGGTAGTCGGCGAGATGGCGTTCAAGGGTGCGCTGGGCCAGTTGCTTGCCGGTGGCACGCTCGGTGAACTGGCCGGGGAAGTGGTAATCCTCCAGCACCGGGCGCTGTTCGCTTTCGACTCGACTCTGCAGCGGCAGGCGCGGCTTGCTGAAGTCGTAATCACGCCGGCTGACCACGCTGGTGCGGGTTTCCACTCGGACGGTGAAGCGTTTAATGGCTGGCGCCGCAGCAGCCATGCCGCTGCCCGGCAGGTACAGCGTCGGCTCGGCCAGACGCGGGAATACCGTTTGATCGTCGCCGAACACCAACAAGTGTCCGTCCGGACTGTGCTGAAAGTGGAAGTGAATGCCGACCTCGGCACACAGGCGCTGGATGAACGCCAGATCGCTCTCGGCGTACTGCACACAGTATTCACGCGGCGGGTAATCGCTGCCGAGGCGAAATTCGAAGGCATCGCGCAGGATCGCGTGATCCTTGAGGATCTGCGTCACGATCTGCGGCACGCTTTGGTGCTGGAAAATTCGCTGATTGATCCGATGGCCAAGATAGGCCAGACGCGGAACAAGACTGACGTGATAGCGGGTCAGACGCTTGCCGGAATCCCCCTGCCCGACCCGATAGATCTGACCGTGGATACCGGAACCGTCTTCATCAAAACTCAGAAACGCCTGACAGTGCAGCAGGCTTTCCAGATCCAGATCCGGCCGCTCACTAACCAGCTCCAGGTCGAAGCGGAAAGGTTGGCTGATGGCTTCCTTGCCCGTGAACTCAAGGACTTTGAGGTCAAACTGGGCGCCTTCGACGGTCAACGTGAAACGCGGTTGATTGGCAGGCGCGAACATCCGATGTCTCTCTGCAGATTGAGGGCGGGCGATTCTGCATGAGGGGCAAGGGGTGCAGGTTGGGTGACTGGAAAATCAGATTTTCCCTACCTGAAACTTCGATCTTCCCTTCAACAATCAACGCTTTCGACTACAGACATATCCCTCAAATACATCGTTGAACCTGTGGGAGCTGGCAAGCCAGCTCCCACAGGGTTCTCCAATACTCTTGAGAAATCGCAGGCAATAAAAAACGGCCCGCTTCCTATAGGAAACGGGCCGTTCTTTTGTGAGCCTCAGCTCATTCCATCACTTGTTCAGATGGAAATCCTTCTCGGCCGCTTCAAAGCGCTGAACCATGCCAGTGCTCGGCTGGCCCATCAGGCTGACGAAGTAGATCGCCAGGCTGGCGAAGATGAAGCCCGGGATGATTTCGTACAGGCCCAGCACTTCGAAATGCTTCCACACGATCACGGTGATCGCGCCGACCAGGATGCCGGCCAGTGCGCCGTCGCGGGTCATCTTTTTCCAGATTACCGAGATCAGCACGACCGGACCGAAGGCGGCACCGAAACCGGCCCAGGCGTAGCTGACCAGACCGAGGACGCGGTTTTCCGGGTTGGCGGCCAAAGCGATAGCGACCAGGGCAACCAGCAGCACCATGGCACGACCGACCCATACCAGCTCGACTTGCGAAGCGGATTTACGCAGGAATGCCTTGTAGAAGTCTTCGGTCAGAGCACTGGAGCACACCAGCAACTGGCAGCTCAGGGTGCTCATCACTGCTGCGAGAATCGCCGACAGCAACACGCCTGCAATCCATGGGTTGAAAAGGATTTTCGCCAGTTCGATGAACACACGCTCGTGGTTTTCGGTCACCGGACCCGCCACTTCCGGGTGCGCAGAGAAGTAAGCGATACCGAAGAAGCCCACCGCCACTGTGCCGCCCAGGCACAGGATCATCCAGGTCATGGAGATGCGACGGGCGTTGGCGATCGACTTCACCGAATCAGCGGCCATGAAACGCGCCAGAATGTGCGGCTGGCCGAAGTAGCCCAGACCCCAGCCCATCAGCGAGATGATGCCGATGAAGGTAGTGCCTTTGAGCATGTCGAAGTTGCTCGGATCCTGTGCTTCGATGGCCAGGAACGTGGTGTCGACGCCGCCGGTGGCCAGCAGCACGATAATCGGCGTCAGCAGCAGGGCGAAGATCATCAGGGTGGCCTGAACGGTATCGGTCCAGCTCACCGCGAGGAAACCGCCGACAAAGGTGTAGGCAATCGTCGCAGCAGCACCGGCCCACAGCGCAGTCTCGTAGGACATGCCGAAGGTGCTTTCGAACAGACGGGCGCCGGCAACGATGCCGGAAGCGCAGTAAATGGTGAAGAACACCAGAATCACCACTGCCGAAATGATGCGCAGCAGACCGCTTTTGTCTTCGAAACGGCTGGAAAAGTAGTCCGGCAGGGTCAGCGCATCGCCGTTGTGCTCGGTCTGAACACGCAGACGGCCGGCGACGAACAGCCAGTTCAGGTAGGCACCGACGATCAGGCCGATGGCGATCCAGCTTTCGGACAGGCCGGACATGTAGATGGCGCCCGGCAGGCCCATCAGCAACCAGCCGCTCATGTCGGAGGCGCCGGCGGACAATGCGGTCACCACGCTGCCCAGGCTGCGGCCGCCCAGAATGTAGTCGGAAAGGTTGTTGGTGGAGCGATAGGCCATGAAGCCAATCAGCACCATTGCTGCGATATAGATCACGAACGTGATCAGGGTTGGATTGCTTGCGCTCATTACGTACGTGCCCTGGCTTTGTTTTTATGTAGCGGCGGCGGTTGCACCGTTTGCAGACTGACGTCTGACAGACGATTCGCACAGCCGCGCATTTATGACCAATGTTTCCCCAGGAAAGCCATTGGCCGGTACAAGGGGGTAAGCCCGGTTGCACCTTGGGCGCGAATCCTATGCAACAAAGCAAAACAGGTGCAACCAGTTTCTTGAGAGTTAGTTGCACCTACGTCGGATTTTTTACTGTAAACCGCCCATTTTGCGCCATTCCGGCGCAGTGAAAACTATCCACCTGCCTTGAAAGCACCCATCTAGAGCGATCATCGCGAAGCTGAAATTTATTCCTGACAAGCTGCCGAATATTCCGACAAAAAAAGGGTTGCACCCGGTTGCACCTCTTTCGGCTCGCGGCTAATCTTGCCGCCAGCTGTTGTCGCGCAACTGCGGCACCTATGAGGATAAAAATATGGCTACCACCACCCTTGGGGTCAAACTCGATGACCCGACCCGCGAGCGCCTGAAGGCCGCTGCAACCTCGATTGATCGCACACCGCACTGGCTGATCAAGCAGGCAATTTTCAATTACCTGGAAAAACTCGAGGGTGGTGCAACCCTGACCGAGCTGAACGGTTTGACCGCCAAGGATGCCGACGAGGCAGGCGAAGTCCATACCGATCACGCCCACCAATGCTTCCTCGAATTCGCCGAAAGCATCCTGCCGCAATCGGTGTTGCGCGCCTCGATCACCGCCGCTTACCGTCGCCCTGAGCCGGAAGTGGTGCCGATGCTGATCGAGCAGGCTCGCCTGCCGGCGCCGATGGCCGAGGCCACCAACAAACTCGCAGCAAACATCGCGGAAAAACTGCGTAACCAGAAGAGTGCCGGCGGTCGTGCAGGCATTGTTCAGGGCCTGCTGCAGGAATTTTCCCTGTCATCCCAGGAAGGCGTGGCGCTGATGTGCCTGGCCGAAGCGCTGCTGCGCATCCCGGACAAAGGCACTCGCGATGCACTGATCCGCGACAAGATCAGCACCGGCAACTGGCAGCCGCACCTGGGCAACAGCCCGTCGCTGTTCGTCAACGCCGCGACCTGGGGTCTGCTGCTGACCGGCAAACTGGTGTCGACCCACAACGAAGCCGGCCTGACTTCGTCCCTGAGCCGCATCATCGGCAAGAGCGGCGAGCCGATGATCCGCAAGGGCGTCGACATGGCCATGCGCTTGATGGGCGAGCAGTTCGTGACCGGCGAAACCATCGCCGAAGCCCTGGCCAACGCGAGCAAGTTCGAAGCCAAGGGCTTCCGTTATTCCTACGACATGCTCGGTGAAGCAGCGCTGACCGAACACGACGCCCAGAAGTACCTGGCCTCGTACGAACAAGCCATTCACTCGATCGGCAAAGCGTCACACGGCCGTGGGATTTATGAAGGCCCGGGCATCTCGATCAAACTGTCGGCCCTGCACCCGCGCTACAGCCGCGCCCAGTACGAGCGCGTGATGGACGAGCTGTATCCGCGCCTGCTGTCGCTGACGCTGCTGGCCAAGCAATACGACATCGGCCTGAACATCGACGCCGAAGAAGCCGACCGTCTGGAACTGTCGCTGGATCTGCTCGAGCGCCTGTGCTTCGAGCCGCAACTGACCGGCTGGAACGGCATCGGTTTCGTGATCCAGGCTTACCAGAAGCGTTGCCCGTACGTGATCGACTACGTGATCGACCTGGCTCGCCGCAGCCGTCATCGCCTGATGATCCGCCTGGTGAAAGGCGCGTACTGGGACAGCGAAATCAAGCGCGCCCAGGTCGAAGGCCTGGAAGGCTATCCGGTCTACACCCGCAAGGTGTACACCGACGTTTCCTACATCGCTTGCGCCCGCAAATTGCTGTCGGTACCGGAAGTCATCTACCCGCAATTCGCCACGCACAACGCCCACACTCTGTCGGCGATTTATCACATTGCCGGCCAGAACTATTACCCAGGCCAGTACGAATTCCAATGCCTGCACGGCATGGGCGAACCGTTGTACGAGCAGGTTGTAGGCAAAGTTTCCGAAGGCAAGCTGAACCGTCCGTGCCGTGTGTACGCACCGGTCGGCACCCATGAAACCCTGCTGGCGTACCTCGTACGTCGCCTGCTGGAAAACGGCGCCAACACCTCGTTCGTCAACCGCATCGCCGACCAGTCGATTTCGATCCAGGAACTGGTGGCCGATCCAGTGGCACAGATCGAACAGATGGCAACCGTGGAAGGTGGTTTCGGCCTGCCGCACCCGCGTATTCCGCTGCCGCGTGACCTGTATGGTTCCGAGCGCGCCAACTCCAGCGGCATCGACATGGCCAACGAACATCGTCTGGCCTCGCTGTCCTGCGCCCTGCTGGCGACCGCGCACAACAACTGGAAAGCCGCGCCGATGCTCGGCTGCGCCTCCAGCAACGAAGCGCCGGCACCGGTGTTGAACCCGTCCGATCTGCGCGACGTGGTCGGCCACGTGCAGGAAGCCACCGTCGAAGACGTCGACAATGCCATCCAATGCGCCCTGAACGCCGCACCGATCTGGCAGGCCACACCGCCCGCCGAACGCGCCGCAATTCTGGAACGCGCTGCTGATTTGATGGAAGCCGAGATCCAGCCGCTGATGGGCCTGCTGGCCCGCGAAGCCGGCAAGACCTTCGCCAACGCCATCGCCGAAGTCCGCGAAGCAGTCGACTTCCTGCGTTATTACGCAGTGCAGGCACGCAACGATTTCAGCAACGACGCCCACCGCCCATTGGGCCCGGTGGTCTGCATCAGCCCGTGGAACTTCCCGCTGGCGATCTTCAGCGGCCAAGTTGCCGCCGCACTGGCCGCCGGTAACCCGGTGCTGGCCAAACCGGCCGAACAGACTCCGCTGGTCGCCGCACAAGCCGTACGCCTGCTGCTCGAAGCCGGGATTCCGGAAGGCGTGCTGCAACTGCTGCCGGGTCGCGGTGAAACTGTCGGCGCCGGTCTGGTGGGTGACGAGCGCGTCAAAGGCGTGATGTTCACCGGTTCCACCGAAGTGGCGCGCCTGCTGCAACGCAACATAGCCGGTCGTCTCGACAACCAGGGCCGTCCGATTCCGCTGATCGCCGAAACCGGCGGCCAGAACGCGATGATCGTCGACTCTTCGGCACTGACCGAACAAGTAGTGATCGATGTGGTGTCCTCGGCCTTCGACAGCGCCGGTCAGCGTTGCTCGGCCCTGCGCGTCCTGTGCCTGCAGGAAGATTCCGCTGATCGCGTCATCGAAATGCTCAAGGGTGCGATGGCTGAAAGCCGTCTCGGCAACCCGGAGCGTCTGTCCGTGGACATCGGCCCGGTGATCGACGCAGAAGCCAAGGCCGGCATCGAGAAGCACATCCAGGCCATGCGCGACAAAGGTCGCAACGTGTACCAGGTAGCCATCGCCGATGCCGAAGAAGTCAAACGCGGCACCTTCGTCATGCCGACCCTGATCGAACTGGAAAGCTTCGACGAACTGCAGCGCGAGATCTTCGGCCCGGTGCTGCACGTGGTGCGCTACAAGCGTAAAGAGATCGACCAGTTGATCGCCCAGATCAACGCCTCCGGTTATGGCCTGACCCTCGGCGTGCATACACGCATCGACGAGACCATCGCCAAGGTGATCGACAACGTCAACGCCGGTAACGTCTACGTCAACCGCAACATCGTGGGTGCCGTGGTCGGCGTCCAGCCGTTCGGTGGCGAAGGCCTGTCGGGCACCGGTCCGAAGGCTGGCGGCCCGCTGTACCTGTACCGCTTGCTGTCGACGCGTCCTACCGACGCCATCGAACAATCCTTCGCTCGCGGTGATGCTGCCGTGGCACCGGACGTTCGTCTGCGCGACGCCCTGAGCAAACCGCTGGTCGCCCTGAAAGCCTGGGCCGACAGCAACAAGTTCGCCGACCTGAGCACTCTGTGCGTTCAGTACGCAGCCCAGTCGCAAAGCGGTATCACCCGCGTACTGGCCGGCCCGACCGGCGAGAAGAACAGCTACGCGATCCTGCCGCGTGAGCACGTGCTGTGCCTGGCGGACATCGAAGGTGATCTGCTGACCCAACTCGCTGCGGTACTGGCAGTGGGCGGTTCGGCGGTCTGGCCGGAATCCGACACCAGCAGGGCATTGTTCGCACGCCTGCCGAAGGAGATTCAGGCGCGGATCAAACTGGTTTCCGACTGGAACAAGGACGACGTGGTGTTCGATGCGGTTCTGCATCACGGCCATTCCGACCAGTTGCGTGCGGTCTGCCAGCAGATCGCCAAGCGTGCCGGCGCCATCGTTGGGGTTCAGGGCCTGTCCCAGGGCGAGACCAACATTGCGCTGGAGCGCCTGGTGATCGAACGCGCGCTGAGCGTCAACACCGCAGCAGCGGGTGGTAACGCCAGCCTGATGACCATCGGTTAAACTGCTGTAACACCAGGCAACCGCAATGGTCGCCTGGAATGTAATTCCCTGTGGGAGCGGGCTTGCTCGCGAAAGCGGTAGATCATTCGATATTGATATCGACTGACACGACGCCTTCGCGAGCAAGCCCGCTCCCACATTTGCTTTGTGGTGTTTGTTAAGCCGCTGCTCGGCTCCAATATCACCGTTATCAATCTTCCTGTTCAGCCTTTATTCGCACGCCTAGACTCGGCCCATTCCAAAATAAGGTAGGCCGCCATGTCCGAGACGCTGCTCAGTTCCCGCAATCTGGCTTTCGAGCTGTACGAAGTCCTCGATGCCGAGGGCCTGACCCGGCGCGAGCGGTTTGCCGAGCACAACCGCGAAACCTTCGACGCCGCCATCGGCACGGCGCGCAACATCGCCGAGAAGTACTTCGCACCGCACAACCGCAAGGGCGACGAGAACGAACCGCGCTACGAGAACGGTCAGGCGATTCTGATTCCCGAAGTGAAACCGGCGGTGGATGCCTTCCTCGAAGCCGGATTCCTCAACGCGGCGCGCAGTTTCGACGCCGGCGGCATGCAACTGCCTACACTGTTGTCCCAGGCCTGCTTCGCCCACTTTCAGTCGGCCAACGCGGCGTCGACGTCGTACCCGTTCCTGACCATGGGCGCCGCCAACCTGATCGAAAGCTTCGGCACCGATGAGCAGAAGCAACGCTTCCTGCAACCGATGATCGACGGCCGCTTCTTCGGCACCATGGCCCTGACCGAGCCCCATGCCGGTTCGTCGCTGTCGGATATTCGTACACGTGCAGAGCCTGCGTCCGACGGCACCTATCGCCTCAAAGGCAACAAGATCTTCATCTCCGGCGGCGATCACCCGCTCTCGGAAAACATCGTGCACATGGTGCTGGCCAAGCTGCCGGATGCACCGGCCGGGGTGAAGGGGATTTCGCTGTTTATCGTGCCGAAGTTTCTGGTCAACGATGACGGCAGTCTGGGCAAGCGTAACGACGTGCTGCTGGCCGGGCTGTTCCACAAGATGGGCTGGCGCGGCACCACGTCCACAGCACTGAACTTCGGCGATAACGGCGACTGTGTCGGCTATCTGGTGGGCAAGCCGCATCACGGTTTGAGCTACATGTTCCAGATGATGAACGAGGCGCGGATCGGCGTTGGCATGGGCGCGGTGATGCTCGGTTATGCCGGTTACCTTTACTCGCTGGAGTACGCCCGCGAACGTCCACAGGGCCGGGTGCCGGACAGCAAGGATCCGACCACTGCGCCGGTGGCGATCATTCAGCACGCGGACGTCAGACGCATGTTGCTGACACAAAAATCCTACGTCGAAGGGGCGTTCGATCTCGGCCTGTATGCGGCACGGCTGTTCGATGACACCACCACACTGGAAACCGAAGCCGAGCGCAAACAGGCCCATGAATTGCTGGATCTGCTGACACCGATAGTCAAATCCTGGCCGTCGGAGTTCTGCCTGAAAGCCAACGAACTGGCGATCCAGATTCTCGGTGGCCACGGTTACACCCGCGAATACCCGGTGGAGCAGTATTACCGAGACAACCGCCTGAATCCGATCCACGAAGGCACCCACGGCATTCAGTCGCTGGACTTGCTGGGACGCAAACTGGCGCAGAACGGTGGCGCCGGACTCAAGCAACTGATCCGCCTGATTGCCGACACGGCCGAGCGCGCGGTGGCGTATGAATCTTTGACCGCACTCCGTGAGCCGTTGGAGAAACTGGTCGCACGCCTGCAGAGCGTAACCATCAGCCTGCTGACCGATCTGGCTCAGGGCAAGGTCAACAGCAGCCTGGCGAATTCGGCGTTGTACCTGAAGGTGTTCGGGCACGCGGTGATTGGCTGGCGCTGGCTGGAGCAGGCGATTCGGGCGGAAGAAGGTTTGGCCAAGGGCAATGCGGCGGATGCCGACTTCTACAAGGGCAAGTTGCAGGCGGCGCGGTATTTTCTGACGTGGGAAGTGCCGGGTTGTCAGCATGAGCTGGCGTTGTTGGAGGCGCGGGATGATACGTGTCTGGGGATGCAGGACGCGTGGTTCTAAAGCCAGCCCTCACCCCAACCCTCTCCCGGAGGGAGAGGGGGCCTACCGAGGTGTCTTGCGCTCTGCATCGACCTGAAAAACCGGGTCGATTATGGATTCGGCAAAGCACTTTCAGGTCGGCGTATCTCAAAAGCATCCCCGAATCGGTCCCCTCTCCCCCCGGGAGAGGGTTAGGGTGAGGGGCTTTTCAGATTCAGCACTCAACTCAACTTGAACCCACCCATCTGCCGCGCCAGGTCATCCGCCAAGCGCTGCAGCATCTGACAATCCTCACGACAGGCCCGAACCTCCCCCGCCGTCGCCCGGGCCAGATCGGAAATCCCCTGCACGTTGCGGTTGATCTCTTCGGTCACCGCCGACTGCTCCTCAGTCGCCGTCGCCACCTGATGGTTCATGTCGCTGATGCGCTCGACCTGCCCGGTGATCGCCGTCAAAGACGCCCCGGTACGCTGACTCGATTCAACCCCAGTCCCCGTCGCGGCCTGCCCACTACGCATCGACGAAACAGCATTCTCCGCCCCCTGCTTGAGACTGCCGATCATCTGCTGGATCTCATCGGTTGACGCCTGAGTCCGGCGCGCCAAGGTGCGCACTTCATCGGCAACCACGGCAAAGCCACGCCCCATGTCCCCGGCCCGCGCCGCTTCAATCGCCGCATTCAGCGCCAATAGATTGGTCTGCTCGGAAACACCGCGAATCACCGCCAGCACCTGATCGATCGATGCCACCTGATGCGCCAGCTCACCTACCGCGCCGGCCGCGACGCCGATTTCATCGGACATGCTTTCTATATGGCGAATCGAACCGCCGACCACTTCCCGCGCCTGCATGGCTTCGTCCCGGGCAGTTTGTGAAGCGAGCGCAGCGTTTCCAGCGTTCTGGGCGATTTCCTGCACCGTCAGGCCCATTTCGTGAACGGCGGTGGCGACCATGTCGGTCATTTCCTGCTGGCGGCCGGAGCGCTCGGCGGTGTTATCCACAACTCTGGCCACTTGGCCGACAGCGACACGCAGGCGCTCGCTGGTGGTCAGCACTTCGCCGATCATCCCGCGCTGGCTGTCGAGGAAACGGTTGAAGCCCCGAGCGAGGTCGCCCAGTTCATCGGCGCGACTGGAATCTAACCGATGGGTCAAATCTCCACCACCGCTACCGATTGCTACCAATGCAGCTGTTACCTGACGAATCGGTCGCACCAGTCCCTGAGCCAGCCAGATCACCAGCGCCAGGCAAACCAGCGCCACCGCCAGACCGATGCCGCTGCTCATCCACATCGCCCGTCGGGCCTCAGCGTAGATCTGCGACTGTGGCACTTCGGCCACCAGCGTCCAGCCGAGATCACGCAAAGGCAGGCTGAAGGCGAGGAAGTCTTCGCCGTCGCGCTGGAAGCTGCTGCTGGTCGCAACTTTGTGGCCCATGACCGCTTGTGCTGCGTTGGCGCCGATCTGCTCCGTGAGGGTGCGCTTGCCGCTGAACTGCGCTTCGGGATGGACCTGGATCAGTCCGTCGGAACGCACGAGATAGACCTTGCCGCGCTCGCCAAAGCTGAAGTTGTGGATCAGCTCCGACAGCTCCTTCATGCTCAATCCGAGCCCCGCGACACCGACCACTTTGCCGGCCTGCTCGACCTTCAAATCGATGAACAGCGCCAGCTCTCCCGTGGCCCCGTCGTTGTCGATGTTCAGGGTGCGCGGCTGATTGCTGTCGAGAAACGAGTAGAACCACGCATCGGCCGGTTTGGCACGACTGAGGGTGCGATCCAGGCCTTTTTCGGTGATGTAGTGATTGGATTCGGTGCCGATGATCAGCGCGGTGAACGCCTTGTGTTCGGCGCGGATACCTTCCAGATACTGCGCGAAGCCCGCCGTTTTAGTGGAGTCTTCACCATTGGCCAGCCAATCGCGCACCATCGTGTTGCTGGCGATGTCTTTGGCGGCGGTGAGCGGTTGAACGAGAATTCGTTCGATGTCGTTGCGCGTCGCTTCGATGCTCGACGGCAACGCCTGCTCGACCAGATAGCTCTGGGCGAGGCGGTTGACCACCAGGGTATAAATGCCAACCACGATCAGGATACTGACCAGCAGGGCGGTGCCCATGCCGAGGATCAGCTGCCATTGAATACTGCGACGCCAGAACTGCATGGAGCACCCCCAAAGAATAAGAGGCTGAAACACTGCAACAGCCGTGCCGATTGTATACAACCCAATCGACAATCTTATTCTTTGGTTGTGCGCAACCCCATCAACCCTGATTGATGGTCTTGGCGATGGTCTCGACCGTGGCGCTGACTTGCTCTTGGTAACGCTCGAGTTCGTGCTGGTGCTGCTTCTTCATTTCAATCTGCTGCGAGCACAGATTCATCGCCGCCAGCACCAGCAGGCGGTCACCGATCAGCGTCGGGTATTTGCGTTTGGTGTCGGCCAGTGCGGCCTTGAGCATCAATGCGGCGTCCAGCAGGGTCTGTTCTTCCCCGGCCGGTGCCTTGATCGAATAGTCCTCCCCCATGATGGAGATGACTTTTACCCCTGCTGTGCCCTGGTTCATGCGCTGACAGGACCTGCGTTGACGCGATCAACCAGAGCCTGGATGCGCGCGGCGGTGGCGCCGTGCTTTTCTTCCTGTTCCATCAGGCTCAGTTGCAGGCTTTCGTTTTCATCCTTGGCCTGGGCCAGTTCCGTGGACAGGGTCTGGTTGGTTTCCGACAGGGTCTGGTTCTGTTGCACCAGATCGCTGACGAGCTGTTCCAATTGGCTGAGGGATGCTTCCAACATTTTGATCTTCCAGGGCTTTTTCAAAGGGCGCGTACGATAAAGAAAAGTCGTCGTGGATGCCAGGGTTAAACCGGCGCAAGGCCTTGATTTTCCTGGTGGCCGACCGTTCCTGCGAGTGTTAGAGACTGTGATCTGCCGATCTGGTTCCTGCACTTCGTCGCCCGGCCCCTTATGCGACAAATACGCGCACCGCCTCAAGACTTTAGTCGTATGACCGATAAGTCATCCAACAGCAGTCTCAGCCCGCATGGATGCGGCCCTTCCCTGGTAATCGCACCATGTCCCTTCGCAATATGAATATCGCCCCCCGGGCGTTCACCGGTTTCGCCCTGATCGGCGGCCTGATGCTGATTCTCGGCGTGTTCGCCCTGAACCAGATGAGCAAGATCCGCGGCGCCGCCGAAAACATCACCACCACCAGCGTGCCGAGCATCAAGAACCTCGACGAGTTCACCCAGCTGACCCTGCGCCTGCGGGTGCTGTCGTACCGTTTGCTGGTGAACCGCGAGCCGGACGTCCAGCAAAAAACCATCGAACTGCTGGAGATGCGCAACCAGCAGATCCGCAAGGCCCAGACCGATTACGAGCCGTTGATCGGCAGCCCGGCAGAACGTGCGGCCTATGACCAGTACGTGCAGTTGCTGGGTCAGTACCGCCAGATCGAAGACCGGATGAAAACCCTGTCGCGCAACAATCAGGTGGATGAGCTGCGCAATCTGCTGAACACTCAGTTGCTCGACAACTCCGAAGCAATGAACACCGTGCTCAATCGCCTGATGCAGATCAACGGCGAGCAGATCAGCAACACCAACCAGCAAGCCGCCGAGCAGTTTTCTTCGGCCTTCAGTCTGGTGGTGACGCTGCTGGTGATCGCCACCGGCCTGACCTTCCTGTTTGCCTGGCTGCTGACCCTGAGCATCACCAAGCCGATCTCCAAAGCACTGGATGCGGCGGAAACCATCGCTGAAGGCAACCTGACCCAGCCGATTCACGTTGACGGCACCGACGAAGCCGGGCGCCTGCTGGCGGCCATGGCCAAGATGCAATCGAAACTGCGCGACACCCTGCAACGCATTTCCGGCTCGGCAACGCAGCTTGCGTCTGCAGCGGAAGAGCTGAACAGCGTCACCGACGAAAGCGCCCGTGGCCTGACCCAGCAAAACAACGAAATCGAGCAGGCCGCCACCGCAGTCAACGAGATGACCAGCGCGGTTGAAGAAGTTGCACGCAACGCGGTCAGCACCTCGGAAGCCTCGAAGAACGCCACTACTTCCGCCGGCGACGGTCGCGATCTGGTGCAGGAAACCGTCAGCGCCATCGAACGCATGAGCGCCGACGTGCAGAGCACCGCCACCCTGATCGGTGATCTGGCCAACGAATCCCGCGACATCGGCAAGGTGCTGGACGTGATCCGTGGCCTGGCTGACCAGACCAACCTGCTGGCACTCAACGCCGCCATCGAAGCGGCCCGTGCCGGTGAGGCCGGCCGTGGTTTTGCTGTGGTGGCCGACGAAGTCCGTGCCTTGGCGCACCGTACTCAGCAATCGACCAGCGAAATCGAGCGCATGATCGGCAGCATCCAGAGCGGCACCGAGCACGCGGTGGATTCGATGCGCAACAGCACCGAGCGCGCCGAATCGACTCTGAACATCGCCCGTGGCGCTGGTATGTCGCTGGACACCATCAACAGCGCCATCGTTGAAATCAACGAGCGCAACCTGGTGATCGCCAGCGCCGCCGAAGAGCAGGCGCAGGTAGCGCGGGAAGTGGACCGCAACCTGGTGAACATTCGCGATCTGTCGGTGCAATCGGCGACCGGCGCGAATCAGACCAGTGCGGCGAGTAACGAGCTGTCGCGCCTGGCGCTGGATCTGAACAATATGGTTGGGCGGTTTAGCCTTTGATTTTTTAGATCAAGGTCAAGGTCAAAAGCTACCCCCTCACCCCAGCCCTCTCCCCAAGGGGGCGAGGGGGAAAGGGAGCAGATCTTCGTGCTTTTCAGAACCTGAGCTCGACTCAATATTTCAGGTCGATGTAACCCGAGAGAACCACTCGATCAGCCCCCTCTTCCCCCGGGTGTATGTACCGGAGGGAGAGGGAGCAGATTGGGGGCTTTTCAGATCCTGAGTTCGACTTGCTATTTCAAGTCGCTGTAGCTCATACAAACACCACGATCGGTCCCCTCTCCCTCCGGGAGAGGGTTAGGGTGAGGGCAACAATCGCAAGCCGAACCCAAATCTGAATAGCCCACAGAAAAACCTTTTTGACAGCATCACATTTCAACAGGTTAGAATCGCTGGCACGCAGACTGCATGGTCAGTTTGTGCCCGTCTTTCCGCTTCTGGAGTACTGCCTTTGAATGCGACGACCATCAACAGCCTGTTCTTGATCGGCGCGTTGCTGGTAGGTGCGAGCATTCTTGTCAGTTCCCTTTCGTCGCGTCTCGGCATCCCGATTCTGGTGATCATCCTCGCAGTCGGCATGACTGCCGGGGTCGATGGCGGCGGCATCATTTTCGATAACTACCCGACGGCCTATCTGGTCGGCAACCTCGCACTGGCGGTGATCCTCCTCGACGGTGGCCTGCGCACCCGGGTGTCGAGTTTCCGCGTGGCCTTGTGGCCCGCCCTGTCGCTGGCCACGGTCGGCGTCCTTATAACCACCGGTCTCACCGGCATGGCCGCCGCGTGGCTGTTCGACCTCAACCTGATTCAAGGCCTGCTGATCGGCGCCATCGTCGGTTCCACGGACGCCGCGGCGGTGTTCTCGCTGCTCGGCGGCAAGGGCCTGAACGAACGGGTGACCGCCAGCCTGGAAATCGAATCCGGCAGCAACGACCCGATGGCGGTGTTCCTCACCGTGACCCTGATCGACATGCTCGCCAGCGGCCAGACCGGTCTGCACTGGAGCCTGCTGACCCACCTGATCCGCGAGTTCGGCATCGGTGGCGTGATCGGCCTCGGCGGCGGCTGGCTGATGCTGCAACTGGTCAACCGGATCAACCTCGCCACCGGCCTATACCCGATTCTGGTGATCGCCGGCGGTCTGGTGGTGTTCGCCCTGACCAACGCCCTGCACGGCAGCGGCTTCCTGGCCGTGTACCTGTGCGGTCTGGTGATCGGCAACCGTCCGGTGCGCAGCCGCCACGGCATCCTGCACATGCTCGACGGCATGGCGTGGCTGGCACAGATCGGCATGTTCCTGGTGCTGGGGCTGCTGGTCACCCCGCACGACTTGCTGCCGATCGCCCTGCCTGCTCTGGGTCTGGCGCTGTGGATGATTCTGTTCGCACGGCCACTGTCGGTGGTGGTCGGGTTGCTGCCGTTCAAGGCTTTCCATGGTCGTGAAAAGGCATTCATTTCGTGGGTCGGCCTGCGCGGCGCGGTACCGATCATTCTGGCGGTGTTCCCGCTGATGGCCGGGCTGCCGAATGCGCAGCTGTACTTCAACCTCGCGTTCTTCATCGTACTGGTGTCGCTGCTGGTGCAGGGCACGAGCCTGCCGTGGGTGGCCAGACTGCTCAAGGTGACGGTGCCGCCGGAGCCTGCGCCGATCTCCCGTTCGGCCCTGGAAGTACACATCACCAGCGAGTGGGAGCTGTTCGTTTACAAGCTCGGCGCGGAGAAATGGTGCATCGGTTCGCCCCTGCGCGAGCTGAAAATGCCCGAAGGCACCCGTATCGCAGCCCTGTTTCGCGGTCAACAGTTGCTCCATCCGTCGGGTAGTACGGTGCTGGAAGTCGATGATTTGCTGTGTGTTATCGGCCATGAACACAACTTGCCGGCCCTCGGAAAACTGTTCAGCCAGGCACCGCAACGGGGCCTGGACCTGCGCTTCTTCGGCGACTTCGTACTCGAAGGAGACGCCCAGCTCAAAGCGGTTGCAGCCCTGTATGGCCTGCCGGCCGACGGCATCGATCCGGACATGACCCTGGGCCACTTCATTGCCCAGAAAGTCGGCGGTGCGCCGATCGTTGGCGACCAGGTGGAATGGAACAATACCCACTGGACGGTTGCGGTCATGGACGGGAACAAGATCGCCAAAGTGGGCGTCAGATTCCCCGAAGGAAGTCGCCCGGGCCCCGGGCTCTTCCTCTAAACTGCCTCCACTCTCACTTGCTTGACCGGTCTCTATGCCTACCCTGCGCTCCTTTTTCCTCGCGGCCCTGCTGGGCCTGAGTCTTACTGTCGGCCCGCTGCAGGCCGCAGAACCGCCGTCCAGCGAAGCCGTGCAGGCCAACCTGGACAAGCTCACCGACAGCAAACTGCCCGAGGCCGACAAAAAGGCCCTGCAAACGCTCCTGCAAAACACGCTGAACCAGCTCAACAACCGGCGTGACTATGAGCAGAAACTGATCGATCTCAAGCAACAACTGGCCACGGCGCCGAAACAGACCATCGAGAACACCCGCGAACTGGCACGCCTCAAGGCAACCGCCGTGGTTCCGGTAGCGCAGCGCTTTACCAAGGAAAACATCCAGCAGCTGGAACAGATACTCACCGAGCGCTCGACCCAGCAAAGCGATCTGCAAAAAGCCCTGGCCGACGCCAACAGCCTGATCATCACTGCACAGACTCGCCCGGAGCGCGCCCAGGCAGAAATCGCTAACAGCCAGACGCGCATCCAGCAGATCAACAGCATCCTCAAGACCGGCAAGGACAGCGGCAAAACCCTGAGCGCCGAGCAACGGGACCTGCTCAACGCCGAGCTGGCAGCGCTCAATGCACTGATCCCGCTGCGCCGTCAGGAACTGGCCGGCAACAACCAGTTGCAGGACCTGGGCAACAGCCAGCATGACCTGCTCACAGAAAAATCCGACCGCCTGGACCATGAGATTCAGGAACTGCAAACCCTGATCAACCAGAAGCGTCTGACCCTGTCTCAGGAAACCGTGACGCAACAGTCGATCGAGGCGCAGAAGTCGGGCAGCAGCACCTTGCTCGCCACGGAGAGCGCAGCCAACCTCAAACTCTCCGACTATCTGCTCAAAAGTACCGACCGCCTCAACGAGCTGACCCAGCAGAACCTGCAGACCAAGCAGCAACTGGACAGCGTGACCCAGAGCGATTCGGCCCTCGACGAGCAGATCAACGTGCTCAAGGGCAGCCTGCTGCTGTCGAAAATTCTCTATAAACAGAAGCAGGCGCTGCCGCGCCTCAAGGTCGACCGCGACCTGGCGGATCAGATCGCCGACATTCGCCTGTACCAGTTCGAAATCAACCAACAGCGCGAACAGCTGAGCAATCCGGCGACTTACGTCGACAACCTGCTGTCCACCCAGCCGCCGGAGCAAGTCACGCCACAACTGCGCAAAAGTCTGCTGGAGCTGGCCAACACCCGCGTCGATCTGCTGGAGCGGCTGAGTCGCGAACTGAGCGCGATGCTCAATGAGTCGATCACCCTGCAACTGAACCAGAAGCAACTGCTGAGCACTGCGCAAAGCCTGCGCGCGACCCTCGACGAGCAGATGTTCTGGATTCCCAGCAACAAGCCGCTGGACTCCGAGTGGATTCGCGGCGTGCCGGAACGCCTGAAACGCCAGATCGACACCCTGCCGCTGGCCTCGAGCCTGAGCGAACTGACCGACGGACTGACCCAGCGCCCGCTGCTGTTCCTGCCGCTGGCGCTGCTGATCGGCGCGCTGCTGTGGCGCCGCAAACAACTGTATTCGCGCCTGAACAAGGTCCATCAGGACATCGGCCACTTCAAACGTGACAGCCAGTGGCACACGCCGCAGGCAATTCTGATCAACATCCTGCTGGCGATGCCGGTGGCGCTGGGCCTGGCGCTGTGTGGACTGGCGCTGCAGATCGACGCCCGCGGCCAGAACGCGAACATGGGCGCGGCCTTGCTGCAAATGGGTCAGGCGTGGCTGGTGTTCTACACCGCTTACCGGATCCTCGCGCCGGGCGGCGTGGCGGAGCTGCACTTCCGCTGGGAGAAACCGCAGGTCGAATTCCTTCAGGGTTGGGTACGTCGCCTCGGCCTGGTGGTGATGGCCCTGGTGGCCGTGGTGGCGGTTGCCGAACTGCAACCGGCGGCACTGGCCGATGACGTCATCGGCATGCCGGTGGTGTTGACCTGCTACGCGTTGATGGCGTGGCTGCTCAGTCGTCTGCTGATCAGCAGCCCGGCTCACGAAAACGCCTCGCTGTTTCGCAAGGCCGTGGGTGTGATGTTCACCCTGTTACCCATCGCGCTGTTCGTCGCCGTATGCTTCGGCTACTACTACACCGCGTTGAAGCTCAGTGACCGCTTGATCAACACGCTCTACCTGTTGATGTTCTGGCTGGTGATCGAAGCCACCTTCGTCCGTGGTCTCGCCGTTGCTGCACGACGTCTGGCTTACCAGCGCGCCCTGGCCAAACGCCAGGCAGCGAAAGAAGCCGGCGACGGTGAAGCGGTGATCGAAGAGCCGACCCTGGACATCGAAAAGGTCAACGAACAGTCCCTGCGCCTGATCCGCCTGGCACTGCTCGGCGGTTTCATCGCGGCGCTGTACTGGGTCTGGGCCGACCTGATCACGGTATTCTCGTACCTCGACAACATCACCCTCTACGAATACACCAGCGGCACCGGCGCCAACATGAGCATGGTGCCGATCAGCATCGGCGACATGCTCGGCGCGCTGATCATCATCGGCATCACCTTTGCGCTCGCACGTAACTTGCCGGGCCTGCTTGAAGTGTTCGTGCTGTCGAAACTCAATCTGGCCCAGGGCAGCGCCTACGCGACCACGACGCTGCTGTCGTACGTGATCGCCGGGGTCGGTTTCGTCTCGACCCTGTCGACTCTCGGCGTGAGCTGGGACAAGTTGCAATGGCTGGTGGCGGCGCTGTCGGTCGGCCTCGGCTTCGGTATGCAGGAGATCTTCGCGAACTTCATCTCCGGCATCATGATCCTGTTCGAACGCCCGGTGCGGATCGGTGACACCATCACTATCGGCAACCTGTCGGGCACGGTGAGCAAGATCCGCATCCGGGCCACGACCATCACCGACTTCGACCGCAAGGACATCATCGTCCCGAACAAGACGTTCATCACCGGGCAACTGATCAACTGGTCGCTGACCGACACCATCACCCGGGTAACGCTCAAACTCGGCGTCGACTACGGCTCGGATCTGGATCTGGTCAAGGAGCTGTTGCTCAAGGCCGCCCGGGAAAACCCGCGCGTGCTGAAGGAACCCGAGCCGCACGTGTACTTCCTCAACTTCGGCGAAAGCACCCTCGACCACGAGCTGCGCATGCACGTGCGTGACCTCGGTGACCGCAACCCGGTGATCGACGAGGTCAACCGCTTCATCAACCGCGAGTTCAAGAAGCAGCACATCAACATCTCGTTCCGGCAGATGGAGGTTTACCTGAAGAACCTCCACGGTCAGGAGTACAAACTGGTGCCGGTCGAAGAGGAAAACAAAACCATCGCCCCGGCGGCCGAAGGTCAGAAACCGTTTCAGGAACCGCCACCCGCCAAACTCGACTAACCCGGCCATTCCCAGCAGAATGCTCGGACATTCTGCTGGAGCCGGCCCTTGAAAGCCCTCGACGAACTGACCTTCGACAATCGCTTCGCCCGCCTGGGCGATGCGTTCTCGGCCCATGTGCTGCCCGAACCGATCGACAATCCGCGACTGGTGGTCGCCAGCCCGGCGGCCCTGGCGCTGCTGGATCTGGAACCGGCGACTGCCGACACCCAGGAATTCGCAGAACTGTTCGGCGGCCACAAGTTGTGGGCCGACGCAGAACCGCGGGCAATGGTCTATTCCGGGCATCAATTCGGCGGCTACACCCCGCAACTGGGCGACGGGCGCGGGCTGTTGCTGGGCGAGGTCTACAACGCGGCCGGCGAGCACTGGGACTTGCACCTCAAGGGCGCCGGGCAGACGCCTTTCTCGCGTATGGGCGATGGTCGTGCGGTGCTGCGTTCGTCGATCCGTGAGTTTCTCGCGTCCGAAGCCCTGTATGCGCTGAACATCCCGTCCTCACGCGCTGCGTGCGTGATCGGCTCCGACACCCCGGTGTGGCGCGAAAAGCAGGAACGCGCAGCCATGGTGTTGCGCCTGGCGCCGAGCCACGTGCGCTTCGGGCATTTCGAATATTTCTACTACACCAAGCGGCCCGAGCAGCAGAAGCAGCTCGGCGAACACGTACTGGCGATGCACTTCCCCGAGTGTCTGGAACAGCCGGAACCCTATCTGGCGATGTTCCGCGAGATCGTCGAGCGCAACGCCGAACTGATCGCCAAGTGGCAGGCCTACGGTTTCTGCCACGGCGTGATGAACACCGACAACATGTCGATCCTCGGCATCACCTTCGACTTCGGCCCGTTCGCCTTCCTCGATGACTTCGACGCGAACTTCATCTGCAACCATTCCGATGATCAGGGCCGCTACTCCTTCAGCAATCAGGTCCCCGTCGGCCAGTGGAACCTCAGCGCCCTGGCCCAGGCCCTGACGCCATTCATCAGCGTCGAAGCCCTGCGCGAAACCCTTGGCCTGTACCTGCCGCTGTTCCAGGCACACTACCTCGACCTGATGCGCCGCCGCCTGGGCTTCACCACGGCCGAGGACGAAGACCAGCAACTGCTTGAACAACTGCTGCAATTGATGCAGAACAGCGGCGTCGACTACACCTTGTTCTTCCGTCGCCTGGGCGAGGAGTCAGCAGATAAGGCTGTTGCCCGGTTACGCGATGACTTTGTCGATATCCGTGGCTTCGATGCGTGGGGCGAGCGTTACGTCGACCGTGTCGCGCGCGATGGCGCGACTGATCAGGAACAACGCCGTGCGCGGATGTACGCGGTGAATCCGCTGTACATCCTGCGCAATTACCTGGCGCAGAAGGCAATCGATGCTGCCGAGCAGGGTGACTATTCAGAAGTTCGCCGGTTGCATGCGGTGTTGAGCAGTCCATTCGAGGAACAGCCTGGAATGGAAAGCTATGCGGAACGGCCGCCGGAGTGGGGCAAGCATTTGGAGATCAGTTGTTCGTCGTGAAGCGCACGGTCTCCTGTCTCGGAGCCGTGCACCCTCGCGTCAGGCAACCTGCTAGATAACAGCGCCGGCTGAAAAAGCCGCTCGACATGCTATTGGAGTGCAACTGTCACGACGCTGGATAGCTGGTTTCCTTTCAGATAAACACGTCCACCGGCAACTTGAAGTGTTCGGCCAGCCAACGGACCTGTCGCAGATTCAACTGGCGCTTGCCGCTGAGGATTTCCGAAACAACAGACTGAGTGCCGACACCGGGCAAATCGCTCTGGGTCAAACCATGCTCACGCATCAAATATCCCAGTACTTCAAAACCCGGTGGTTTCGGCGTCGGGTGATGCACGCGATCCCATTCTTCAATCCAGTCACCGATGATATCCACCAGGCTCATTAAAGGATGAGACTCATCATCGCCCGTCATTTCGAGCAACTCATCAAGGGCTTGAACGAGCCTGTCGTAGTCGTCTTCGCTTTTCGGCTTGCGCAGCAGGGGCGAGACGAACTCCCAGTGCTCAGCAGCTTTTTTGATCAGAACACTCATGCCTTAGCCTCCTTCCATTTACCGCGGTCATATTCGCGATGATCCAATACATGCCTGATGTACAACTTTTGAGGTCGATATCTGACATAGGCGATCAACCTGAGCTTGTTACCGCCAATATCGAAAACGTGAAAATCACCCACTTTGTCGACAGCCGGAAACAAGGCCTTCAGCGCCGCAAAATCTGGCGATTTGCTCCCTTTCGCCACTTCCAGCCAGTGGTCCAGTGCTGTAGCTGCGTTAGGCCATTTGGCCTTCGCTTCTCGTATTCGTTTTCCGGTGATGACATGCATGCAACATCCTTATCGCATTCTGCTATGGGGAGTTAATCACAGATCAAAATTATCGCAAGTTGCGATACGGCCGAGCAGACCAACGGGCTCAATCGGTCCATCTCAGCCTAGGCTCACAGCCAAACACTGCACGATTGAAAATATGAGCAAACGTCTCCATCTAGGCGTTATCAGCTCCCCTCTGGATCCCGATCATGACCGACCCACTCCTCATCCCCTGCCCCTCCTGCAACGGCCTCAACCGTATTCCCGCCGAGCGTCTCGGCGATCAGCCTAAGTGCGGGCGCTGCAAGTCCGAGGTGCTGTTGAACAAGCCGTTCGAACTCAAGCAAGGCGATTACGCCAGCCAGATCAAGGGCGATCTGCCGTTGCTGGTGGACGTGTGGGCGGACTGGTGCGGGCCGTGCAAGTCGTTTGCGCCAGTGTTCGAGCAAGCGGCGGCGCAACTGGCAGGCAAGTGCCGGCTGGCCAAGCTGGACAGCGAGGCCAATCAGCAGTTGTCGGCGCAGTTGGGGATTCGCTCGATTCCGAGCCTGATTCTGTTCAGGAATGGCCGTGAGGTGGCGCGGCAGAGCGGCGCGTTTCCGCTGCCGCAACTGATGGCGTGGCTGCGCAGCCAGGGTATCTGAGCGCAGCGCACATTCCCTGTGGGAGCGAGCCTGCTCGCGATGACGGTTGCTCATTCAACAAATGTGCTGAATGAAAGACCGCTATCGCGAGCAGGCTCGCTCCCACAGTTCTTTATGCTGGCTCAGACGGTCAGGCGTCTTCCAACAGGTTGTGCAGTTCGACGAACTGCTGCGTCAGCTTGTGTCGTGGATCGAGGTGGATCAGCGGCGTGTTGGCCTGATGGGATTCGCGCATGCGCACTGAACTGGCGAGGTAGACCGGCAGTACCGGCAGGCCCTCGGCGATCAGTTCGTCGAGAATCTGCTGCGGCAGGCTGGCCCGGGCCTGGAACTGGTTGACCACGATACCTTCGACTTCCAGGCCTTCGTTGTGGTCTTCCTTCAACTCGTCGATCTCGGCGATCAGACCATAGAGGGCCTGACGCGAGAAGCTGTCGCAGTCAAAGGGAATCAATACCCGATCGGCGGCAATCAGTGCCGAGACCGCATAGAAATTCAGCGCCGGCGGCGTATCCAGATAGATCCGGTCGTAATCTTCCGACAACTCGTCGAGCAGCTTTCGCAACTTGTTGATCTTGTGCTTGGCCTCAAGCTTGGGCTGCAAGTCGGCCAGTTCGGCGGTGGCGGTGATGATGTGCAGGTTGTCGAACGGCGTTTCGTAGATATCCGCCTGATTCTTTTTCGAGAACGGCCCGGAAGACAGGGTCTGTTTGAAGAAGTCGGCGATGCCCATCGGAATGTCGTCACCGGTGAGCCCGGTCAGATACTGAGTGGAGTTGGCCTGGGCATCGAGGTCCACCAACAGCGTGCGATAACCTTCGCTGGCGCTGACCGCCGCCAGATTGCAGGCGATGCTGGATTTGCCCACGCCACCTTTCTGATTGAACACCACGCGCCGCATGACAAAACCTCCGTGTATCAAAGAATGACCGAGTGTAGTGGTGCCCGGGCCCGCTTCGCTACCTTCACGGACACGGACTACAGGGTCAGGCGCAAATATCTCAACGGACACGGCGCAAATGCCGCCATAGACCGCCGATATGCCTGACAGAAAATCCCGTCGCAATCCGGATAATGGCCAAGTGACAGTTTTTGCAATGTACCCTTCGGTCCATTTCAGCGCGCAAAATGTAACCAGCATTTGCTACACACTCGTCGCACCGGGATAATGCGCGCCACCCGGCGCCAAGCGCCACGCCACTTTCGGCAAGGTCAGCTCCGCTGCAGCTTTGGCAGAACCGCGTCAAAAACAGCCCGCAGGGGCGGGATGAATGTCCGTGATCAACTTCAACATCGCCCAATGGCGCGCCTGGGCTCCCGGGCTTGACAGTGTGGACGCCTGGCAAGCCTGGAGCCGACAGCCGGTCGTGCTCCCGAGCAGCGACGCCGCGCCCGATGTGTCATTCCTTCCCGCCATGCAGCGCCGCCGTCTCAGCCGCCTGGCGCGCATGGCCTTCAGTGTCGGCTGGCCACTGGCCGACGGTCGGGAAAACCTGCCGTTGGTCTTCGTGTCTCGCCACGGTGAAACCCCGCGCACGTTCGACATTCTCAGTGACCTGGCCAACGAACAACCGTTGTCACCGACCCAGTTCAGCCTCTCCGTGCACAACGCGATCATCGGCCTGTGGTCGATCATGCGCGGTGAAACCAGCGAAATGACGGCACTTGCCGCCGCAGGCGACGGTCTCGAACACGGCATGCTGGAAGCCGCCGCCCTGCTGGAAGAAGGCGCTCCCGCCGTGTTGCTGGTGATCACCGAAGAACAACCGCCCGAGGCCTATTCGGCGTGGATCGATGATGTGCCGTTCCCGTATGCGGTGGGCTTGCTGCTGACTCCCGGTACCGACTGGCGGCTGACCCTGAACAGTGCCCCTGAAGCACTGTCCAAAGCGCAATGGCCCCACGCGCTGAATCTGCTGCAAACCCTGCTCGGCCAGCAAACCCTTTGCCAACATGCCTGGAAAAATCGTGTATGGACCTGGCAACGCAACCCGTGACCGAAAAGAACCGCGACGCCTACTACTGGCGCCTGCTGGCCACCGCCACCAGCTTCGCCCTGTTCGGGCTGGGCGGGCTGTGCCTGCGTTTGCTGGTGTTTCCGCTGCTGGGCTGCCTGCCGGGTGATGCGAAGACCCATCGGGAGCGGGCGCGGCAGACCGTCAGTCGGCTGTTCTGGTTTTTCGTCCGGTTCATGGCCCGCACCGGCGTGCTGACCTACGACATCCAGGGCGCCGAACGCCTTGGCCGTCCGGGGCAGATGATCATCGCCAACCACCCGTCACTGATCGATGTGGTGTTCCTGATCGGTCTGGTGCGCCACGCCAATTGCGTGGTGAAGAAAAGCCTGTGGGAAAACCCTTTCACCCGCGGCCCGCTGCGCAGCACCGAATACATCAGCAACGACGGCAGCATGGACATGCTCGATGCCGCCGCCGGCGCATTGCAAGATGGCCAGACCCTGATCATTTTCCCCGAAGGCACGCGCACACAACCCGGCCAGGCCCCGGCCTTTCATCGGGGGGCAGCGGCCATCGCGCTGCGCGGTGCGAAAATCCTGACTCCGGTCATCATCAAGGTCAGCCCGACCACCTTGACCAAGGCCGAACCCTGGTATCGCATCCCCAGCCGCCGTGTTCATTTCAGTTTTCGCGTCGGGGCCGATATAGACCCACAGGCGTTCGCCGCGCAGGGGCCAGCACCGCAGGCCTCGCGCAAGCTCAACGACTTTCTGCACCATTTTTTTATCAAGGAGCTCGCCGAAGATGAGCGATCTGCATCGTGAGATAAAACTGCTGATCATCGACGCCCTGGGCCTCGAAGACATCAGCGTCGACGATATTGGCGACGACCAGACGCTGTTTGGCGAAGGCCTGGGCCTGGATTCCGTCGACGCCCTGGAGCTCGGTCTGGCGATCCAGAAAAAGTACGGCATCAAGATCGACGCCGACGCCAAGGACACCCGCAACCATTTCACCAACGTGGCGAGCCTCGCGGCGTTCGTCACGGCAAAACAGGCAGCTTGAGACCGGACCATGCAAACTCGTGACGACATCTTCAACACCCTGCGCGATGCCCTGGTCGAGCTGTTCGAACTGGACCCGGCCCGTGTGAGCCTGGAATCGAACCTGTATCAGGACCTGGAAATCGACAGCATCGACGCCGTCGACCTGATTGACCATATCAAGCGTCAGACCGGCAAGAAAATCGCCGCCGAGGAATTCAAGTCGGTGCGTACCGTCGGCGACGTGGTCGAGGCGGTCTACCGTCTGGTTCAACCGGCCGCATGAGCCGACTGATCGGCCTCGGCCTGCTGCTGGCAGGCCTGTTGTACCCCTTTGCGGTGTATTTCGGCATGGAGCACTTTGCGCCGTGGCAGTTCGGCCTGCTGCTGGGAAGCCTGTGGCTGGCTCGGGCGCTGACCGGCGAGCGCAAGCCCGGCAGCCTGTGGATGGCGTGCGTGGCGATCGTGTTCTGCCTGCTGCTGGCGCTGTTCGACAGCCCGCTGTTACTGCGCTGGTACCCGGTGCTGATCAGCGGCTTCATGTTGATGCTGTTCAGCCTGAGCCTGAAATACGGTCCGCCGATGGTCGAGCGCCTGGCGCGGATTCGCGAGCCGAATCTGCCGCCCGAGGCGATCCGCTACACCCGCCAGGTCACCGTGGCCTGGAGCGTGTTCTTTTTCTGTAATGGCTTGTGCGCGGCCCTGCTGACCCTTTGGGCGCCGCTGCACTGGTGGATGTTGTACACCGGCCTGATCTCCTACGGATTGATCGGCCTGATGTTTGCCATTGAATGGCTGATACGACAACGGGTAAGAGGTCGCCCATGAACTGGATAAAACTTGAGCAACTGTTGCTCAAGGATCTGCCGCAGCGCGCAATCACCGTCGCGCCGGCACTCGATCACGCCCGACTGCGCGAACAGGCTCTGAGCCTGGCCGCCGGCCTGCAAGCCAAAGGCGTGCAGCGAATGGCCGTGCATCTGGAAGATGCCGCGGAACTGGCGATCGCCCTGCTCGGTGCCTGGCGCGCCGGCGTCAGCGTCTTGCTGCCTTCGGACCTGCAAGCGCAAACCCGCCAGCGCTGGTCGCATGAAGTCGACCTGTGGCTGACCGATCACGCGGATGACGCTCACCTGAGCGACTTGCAGCACACCGCGCTGACGGGCGCCGAACTGGATCTCGACCAGTGCCGCCTGAGCCTGTGCACCTCCGGCTCCAGCGGCGAGCCCAAGCGCATCGACAAGTCCCTGCGGCAACTGGCCAACGAAGTCGAAGCCCTCGAGCAATTGTGGGGCGCAGATCTCGGTGAGGCCTGCATCATCGGCAGCGTCGCCACTCAACACATTTATGGTCTGTTGTTCCGTGTGCTGTGGCCGCTGTGTGCCGGACGCCCGTTTCTGCGCAAACAACAGGCCTTTCCCGAAGACATGCAGCGCGCCAGCCGCGAGCACCCGGCCTTCGCCTGGGTCGCCAGCCCCGCGCTGCTCAAGCGTATGGGCGACAACCTCGACTGGCCGGCCCTGAGTGCCGTGCGTCGGGTGTTTTCCTCCGGTGGCGCGCTGCCAGCCGACGCCGCGCAAAGCCTGCAACAACGCTTGCGGCAATGGCCGACGGAAATCCTCGGCAGCTCGGAAACCGGTGGTATCGCCTGGCGTCAAGGCGAGTCGCTGTGGCAGCCGTTCGCCGGTGTCGAGTTGAGCCAGGATGGCGACGGTGCCCTGTTGATCGCTTCGCCGTACTTGCCCGCCGGGCATGTCGAACACACCGCCGATGCCGCGCGCATCGAGACCGATGGTCGCTTCGAACTGCTCGGGCGGCTGGACCGGATCGTCAAACTGGAAGAAAAACGTATCTCCCTGCCGATGCTGGAACAGGCACTCGTAGCCCACGATTGGGTCGCCGAAGCGCGCCTGGGCGTGGTGCAGGAAAACCGTGCGTCTCTCGGTGCCTTGCTGGTACTCAGCGAATCAGGCCTGTTTGCCCTGCGCGAACACGGTCGGCGCAGTCTGACCGAAACCCTGCGCCGCCACCTCGGCGAGCATTGCGAAGCTCTCGCCCTGCCCCGGCGCTGGCGCTTGCTGCGACAACTGCCGCTGAACACTCAGGGCAAGTTGCCGCAGGCCGATGTCGAAGCCTTGTTGCTGGCGCCGCGTCCGAAGGCTCCGGAGGTTCTGGAACAGACCGAAACCGAGGGCGAGTGGAGTCTGCAACTGAGCGTGCCGCCAGACCTCGCCTACTTCCGCGGCCACTTTCCAAAGGCCCCGGTGTTGCCCGGCGTGGTGCAGGTCGAATGGGCGCTGAACCTCGGTCGGCATCTGCTGAACCTGTCCGGCGCATTCGCCGGCATGGAAGTACTGAAATTCCAGCAACTGGTGCGCCCCGGCGATGAAATCCAGCTGCACCTGCGCTTCGACCCTGAACGCGGCAAGCTGTATTTCGCCTACCGCAACGACACCGCCACCTGCTCCAGCGGGCGGATTCTGCTGGGGACTGGCAATGCATAACCCTTGCGCGGTCATCCCGGTCTACAACCACGAAACCGCGATCACCACCGTGGTCGAGGCCCTGCTCGCCCAGGGCTTGCCATGCATTCTGGTGGACGATGCCAGCAGCAAATCCTGTGCAACCGTGCTGGATGTTCTGGCCGAACGCGAGCGGGTGTATCTGGTGCGACTCACCACCAATCAGGGCAAGGGTGGCGCGGTGATGACCGGTCTGCGTGAAGCGGCGCGACTGGGCTTCAGCCACGCCTTGCAGGTCGATGCCGACGGTCAGCACGACTTGCAGGACGTCAGCCGTTTCGTCGAAGAATCCCGCGCCCATCCGCGAGCGCTGATCTGCGGTTATCCGCTGTACGACGCCAGCGTGCCCAAGGGCCGCCTGTACGCCCGTTACCTGACTCACGTGATGGTGTGGATCAACACCCTGTCGCTGCAGATCCGCGATTCGATGTGCGGTTTCCGGGTGTATCCGCTGGAGCCGACACTGGCAGTGATCGACTCGGCGCGGATCGGCAAGCGCATGGATTTCGACTCGGACATCCTCGTGCGCCTGTCCTGGCGCAACCAGCCGATGCGCTGGCTGCAGACCAGCGTGCACTACCCGCTGGACGGCGTATCGCACTTTCGGATGTTCCACGACAACGTGCTGATTTCGAGTATGCACACCCGCCTGTTCTTCGGCATGTTGCTGCGCTCGCCCGCCATCCTCTGGCGACGGTGGCGCGCATGACGGTCGAGACCGACAAGAAGCACTGGGCCGACCGCGAGGAGCGCGGCAGTTTCCTGCTGATGAAATTCACCGCGTTCGCCGCCAGGGTTCTTGGCCGACGCCTGCTGAGTCCGTTGCTGTACGGTATCGTTCTGTACTTCTTCCTGTTCGGCCGCACGGCCCGGCGCAGTGCCTGGCAGTATCAGCAACGCCTCGCCGACTGGAGCGGTCGCCACGAATTACGCCCGAGCCTGTGGCGCGTGTTCGGCCAGTTCATGGCATTCGCCGATTCGCTGCTCGACAAGCTCGACGTGTGGAACCGCAAGCTGCGCATCGAGCAGATCGAAATCATCGACCCCGCGCTGTTGCGCAATCAGTTGCGCGGCAGTCGCGGACAAATGCTGGTGGGCGCGCATCTGGGCAACCTCGAAGTGTGCCGGGCGCTGGCGGAGATCGGCGAAAAGGTCACCATGAACGTACTGGTGCACACCAAGCACGCCGAGCAATTCAACCGACTGCTGGGCGAAGCCGGGGCGACCAATCTGCGGCTGATTCAAGTCAGCGAGCTGGACCCGGTGATCATGCTGCAACTGCACGAGCGCCTGGAGCGCGGCGAATGGCTGGCGATTGCCGGCGACCGAGTGCCCCTGCATGGCGGGCGCAGCGTGACCGTGGACTTTCTTGGCCACCCGGCGCGGTTCCCGCAAGGGCCATGGTTGCTGGCCGGTCTGCTGAAATGCCCGGTCAATCTGCTGATGTGCCTGAAGCAACCCGACGGACACTATCGCCTGACACTCGAGCCGTTCGCCGATGCCGTGACCTGGTCACGCCGCGAACGCGAACAGGTCATTCATCAGTGGGCGACCCGCTACGCCGAGCGCCTGAGTCACTATTGCCTCGAAGCCCCCAAGCAATGGTTCAACTTTTACCCTTTCTGGAAGACCGATGACGACGCCAACCCATGAGCCGGTAACCTTCGGCGAACGCCCTTTGCGCATCGAAGACGTGCTGGCCCTGGCCAACCGTCAGGCGCCCGTGCAGTTGCAGAGCGATGCCGATTACCGTGAACGCATCGCCAAAGGCGCGCGGTTCCTTGATTCGCTGCTGGACAAGGAAGGCGTGATCTACGGCGTGACCACCGGTTACGGCGACTCCTGCGTGGTCGCGGTGCCGCTGCATCACGTCGAAGCGCTGCCGCGTCATCTCTACACCTTCCACGGCTGCGGACTGGGCAAACTGCTCGACGCCCAGGCCACCCGCGCGGTGCTGGCGGCGCGTTTGCAGTCGCTGTGCCACGGCGTGTCCGGGGTGCGCATCGAACTGCTGGAGCGTCTGCATGCCTTCCTCGAACACGACATCCTGCCGCTGATCCCCGAAGAGGGTTCGGTGGGCGCCAGCGGCGACCTGACGCCGCTGTCCTACGTTGCCGCGACCCTGTCCGGCGAGCGTGAAGTGATGTTCCGTGGCGAACGCCGCCAGGCTGGCGATGTACACCGCGAACTGGGCTGGACACCGCTGGTGCTGCGCCCGAAAGAAGCGCTGGCACTGATGAACGGAACCGCCGTGATGACCGGCCTCGCCTGCCTGGCCTACGCCCGCGCCGATTACCTGCTGCAACTGGCCACCCGCATCACCGCGCTGAACGTGGTGGCGCTGCAAGGTAATCCTGAACACTTCGACGAGCGCCTGTTCGCCGCCAAACCGCATCCGGGGCAGATGCAGGTCGCCGCGTGGCTGCGCAAGGATCTGGCGATCGATGCGCCGACCGCGCCGCTGCATCGTCTGCAGGATCGCTACTCGCTGCGCTGCGCACCGCACGTGCTCGGCGTATTGGCCGACAGCCTGAACTGGTTGCGTTCGTTCATCGAGACCGAACTCAACAGCGCCAACGACAACCCGATCATCGACGCCGAAGCCGAGCGCGTGCTGCACGGCGGGCACTTCTACGGCGGGCATATCGCGTTCGCCATGGACAGCCTGAAAAACCTCGTGGCCAACGTCGCCGACCTGCTCGACCGACAACTCGCGCTGTTGGTGGACGAGCGTTACAACCATGGTTTGCCGAGCAACCTGTCCGGCGCCAGTGCGGATCGGGCGATGCTCAACCACGGTTTCAAGGCTGTGCAGATCGGCGCCAGTGCCTGGACTGCCGAAGCGTTGAAAAACACCATGCCGGCCAGCGTCTTTTCGCGCTCAACCGAGTGCCACAACCAGGACAAGGTGAGCATGGGCACCATCGCCGCCCGGGATGCCATTCGTGTGCTGGAGCTGACCGAACAGGTCGCCGCCGCCACGCTGCTCGCGGCCAATCAGGGCGTGTGGCTGCGCAGCCGTGATAAGGACGCGCGACCACTACCGCCGTCGCTGGCCACCATGCACGAACAACTGGCACAAGACTTCCCGCCAGTGATCGAAGACCGTGCCCTGGAAGGCGAACTGCGCCTGTGTCTGCAGCGCATCGCCGAGCAACACTGGAGGCTGCATGCGTAGCGCCGGAGTGCTTCACGCCGATACGGAAATCCTCGTGCCGTTCTTTGACGTCGACACCATGCACGTCGTCTGGCACGGCCATTACGTGAAATACCTGGAAGTGGCGCGATGCGCACTGCTCGACAAGATCGGCCACAACTACAACCAGATGGTCGACTCGGGCTACGCCTGGCCGGTGATCGACCTGCAACTGCGCTACGTGCGTGGCGCGGTGTTCGGCCAGCGGCTGAATGTGCGCGCCAGCCTGGTGGAGTGGGAAAACCGTCTGAAGATTCACTACCTGATCACCGACGCCCAGACCGGCGAGCGCCTGACCCGCGCCAGCTCCGTGCAGGTCGCCGTCGAAGTGAGCAGCCGCGAGATGCAACTGGCTTCGCCAAAAGTCTTCACCGATGCCGTGGAAAGGATGCTGCGATGAATGTGTTTCTGAAATCCCTTGGGGCATTGGCGTTGCTGGGCCTGTCGACACTGGCCAACGCCTTCGACTTGCAACAGTTGAGCGATCAACTGGCGAAACCGGAGGTGATCCACGGCCAGTTCATCCAGGAAAAGCACCTGCGTGCCCTGCCCCAACCGCTGATCAGCAAGGGCAGCTTTGTCCTTGCCAAGAATTACGGTTTGCTCTGGCTGCTGAAAACCCCGCTGCAGCAGGACTACCGCATCAACGCCAAAGGCATTGCCCGTCGTGACGTCAGCGGTTGGCAACTGTTGCCCGGCAAGAGCGCCGGCGCCGAACAGAACCGTTTGTTCCTCGCCGTGCTGCAAGGTGACAGTAGCGGCCTGCAACGGGATTTCGAACTGGCCCTGAGCGGCGACGCGCAGAAATGGCAACTGACGCTCACCCCGCGTTCGGTACTGCTCAAGCAAGTGTTCAACCAGATCAACATCACCGGCGGCACGCTGGTGAATACCATCGAACTGCTGGAAACCCAGGGCGACAGCACCGTTCTGCGCATGCAGGACAGTACCGCCGGCCTACCGTTGAGCGACGCGGAGCAACATGATTTTGCCGAGTGAACGCAAGCTGCCCTGGCTATTTCTGATCCTGCTGCTGGCCGTCGTCGCGCTGGGCGCCTGGCAGTGGCGCGACGGCGCACCGCTGTCGGCCAACCTGATGGAGCTGGTGCCCGGCACCCATCCGGATGCCGTCGAGCAGCGTGCCGAACAACGCATGCAGGAACCGCTCAACCGGGAAATGCTGGTGCTGGTCGGTCACACCGATCGCCAGCAAGCCGTCGCCATGGCCCGGACTTTGGGCGAGCAATGGCAGGCCAGCGGGCTGTTCGAAAAGGTCCAGTGGAACCTGCAGGCCGACCTGCCCGCCCTGCGCACGCAATTGCTGCAAGGGCGACTGGCGATGCTCTCGGCCGATGATCGGCAACTGCTGATCGAACACCCGGACGCCTTAATCCAGCAACGGGTGCAGGCTCTGTTCGACCCGTTCACCGGTTTCAGTCTGGTGCCGAGTCAGGACGACTGGCTGGGCCTGACCGGACGCATCCAGAACAACCAGCCACAGCACGGTGCGGTGCAACTGGACATCGGCAGCGGCACATTGATCGCCGACGCCGACGGCAAAAGCTGGGTGCTGCTGCGCGCGCGCACCACCGGCAACGCCTTCGACATGAACCTGCCGCTGCAAGTCGCCGCGCTGCTGCAACACAGCCGCGAGCAAGCGGCCAAATCCGATGTGCAACTGCTGGCCGCCAGCGGATTGCTCTACGCAGCCAACGGCCAACAGCAGGCCTCTCGGGAAATCACCTGGGTCGGCGGCGGCGCCACCCTCGGCATTCTGTTGCTGCTGTTGCTCGCCTTCCGCCGCTGGCGGGTGTTGCTGGCGTTCATTCCGGTGCTGGTGGGCATGCTGTTCGGCGCAGTGGCTTGTGTGGCGCTGTTCGGGCACCTGCATGTGATGACGCTGGTGCTCGGTTCGAGCCTGATCGGTGTCGCGGTGGACTACCCGCTGCACTACCTGTCCAAGAGCTGGAGCCTCAAACCCTGGCGCAGCTGGCCGGCGCTGCGCCTGACTGTGTCGGGCCTGACCCTGAGCCTGATCACCAGCGCCATCGGTTATCTGGCACTGGCCTGGACGCCGTTCCCGGCCCTGACCCAGATCGCCGTGTTCTCCGCCGCCGGCCTGCTCGGCGCTTACCTCTCAGCGGTGTGCCTGCTGCCGGCGCTGTTGAGCAATGTCGAATTGCGCCCGGCGCAGTGGCCGCTGCGTCTGGCCGAACGCATGGTCAGCCTTCGGGAAACCCTGCTGGAACATGTGCGCATGCCGATTCTGTTTGCCCTGCTGATCGCCTTCTGCGCCGGCGGCCTGGTGCAACTGCAAAGCAAGAACGACATCCGCCAATGGGTCGGCGCACCACAGCACCTGACCGATGAGGCGCAGACCATCGCCCGCATCACCGGTTATCAGCCGACCAGCCAGTTCTTCCTGGTGCGCGCGGAAAACCAGGAGCAACTGCTGGAGCGTCAGGCCGCGCTGAGTGAGCGCCTGGAGCAACTGGTCAACCTCGACAAGTTGCAGGGTTTTCTGGCGCTCAACCAACTGGTCAGCCCGCCGAGCCAGCAACAGCAGGTGCGTGAAGCGCTGAACAAATTGCCGCAATTCTGGCAGCCACTGCTTGAAGTCGGCGTACCGCTCGCGGCCCTGCAAGCCGAACTGGCGCAGTTGCAATCCCTGCCCGCCGAAGACATCGACACCGCGCTCAGCGGCCCGCTCGGCGAGCCCTACCGCACCTTGTGGCTCGGCCCCACCGAAGGCGGCGTGGCGGCAATGGTCAGCCTGCAAGGCCTGAACAACCCGGCGCTGCTGAGGGTGCAGGCACTGGACTTGCCTGGCGTAGAACTGGTGGATCGCCTCGGTGACCTGAACCGGGTGTTTGCCGAAACCCAGATCAGCGCCGCCGAGCTGAAACTCGCCTCCTGTGTGTTGATCGTACTGGTGCTGATCCTGCCGTTCGGTCTCGGTGGCGCGTTGCGCATCGTTTCCCTGCCGCTGCTCGCGGCGCTGTGCAGTCTGGCCAGCCTCGGCTGGCTCGGTCAGCCGCTGACCCTGTTCAGCCTGTTCGGTCTGCTGCTGGTGACGGCAATCAGCGTCGATTACGCGATCCTCATGCGTGAGCAGGTCGGCGGTGCAGCAGTCAGTTTGCTCGGTACTTTGCTGGCGGCGCTGACGACCTGGCTGTCGTTCGGCCTGCTGGCGGTGTCGAGCACGCCGGCGGTGAGCAACTTCGGTCTGTCGGTGAGCCTCGGGTTGGCCTTCAGTTTCATGCTGGCACCGTGGGCCGGGCGTCACGCCCATGCGGCGACAGTCGCGGAGCCGGCAACATGATGATCGCGATTTTCTGGCTGATGGCGCTGGCATTGTTCGCGGTGGCCACCCGTGTCGGTCGGCATTTCGGGCTGATTCCGATCGTCAGCCAGTTGCTGCTGGCCAGCTTCGTCCTGCCGCTGTTGATGTATTTCTGGATCGAACCGGGCTGGCAGCTCAGTGGCGCCGATCTGATTGCGCCGGACTGGCTGAAAAACCTCTACAGCCTGAGCTTCGCGCTGTTGCTCGGGCACATTCTCAGTGACGTGATCGACCTGCGCCTGGACCGCCAGAGCGTGAAAATCGCCTTGCCGAGTTTCGCCGTGCCATTCGCTTGCGGGTTGGCAACGGCTTACTGGCTATTGCCGGCGCAACCCTGGATCAATTCCCTGGCCATCGGTCTGGTGTTCGCCATCACCGCGATCCCGGTGCTGTATCTGTACCTGCGCCACATCGACTACCCGCCCGTCGCCACCCGGCGTCTGGTGCAGACCGCGATCCTGATCGACCTGACCTGCTGGACCCTGTTCGGCCTCGCCCAGGGCAGCCTGCACCTGAGCAGTCTGTTGCTGCCGCTGGGGCTGGCCTGCGTGCCGTTGCTGCTGCGCGTGTTCGGCATCCGCCGGCCGCTGACTTACAGCCTCGGCTTTTTTGCGCTGTTGGTGCTGGCCGAACACTACAAGCTGAATGCGCTGATTTTCGGCATCGGATATTTGCTGTGCATGGCCGTGCTGAAGGTGCCATTGGTGCTGCCGCTGCCGGCACGCTGGATGAACCGTTTGCAGACGTGGATCGCGATTCCGCTGATCCTCACCTTTGGCATCGTGCAGATCGATGTGCACAGCGCCCTCGCCAGCCTCAGCGCTGTGCAATGGGCAGCGCTGCTGCTGTTGCCAATTGCCAGCAAAGTGCTCGGTAACTGGCTGGGCCTCGGCTGGGCCGGCGCATCGTTCGAAGGTGCCAGCCGCTGGCGCGAAAGCGTATTGCTGAACATCCGCGGCTTGAGCGAAATCGTCTTTCTCAATTTGCTGCTGCAACAACAGCTGATCAGCCCGGCGCTCTATTTCGCGCTGATGCTGATGGGTCTGATCGCGACGCTGCTGCCGGCCTTCATTGGCCTGCACCGTGCGTCAATGAACCCTATTGCCGTACCCAGGAGCTCGCGTGCCAATCGTTGAAATGGAATCCCGTCAGGTCGTGATCATCGGCGCCGGCCCCTCCGGCGCCATCGCCGCCGCATTGCTCAAGCGCCAAGGCCACGATGTGCTGGTGATCGAGCGCCAGCATTTCCCGCGGTTTTCCATCGGCGAAAGCCTGCTCAGCCATTGCCTGGATTTCGTTGAAGAAGCCGGCATGCTCGATGCGGTAAACGCCGCCGGATTCCAGCGCAAGACCGGCGCGGCATTCGCCTGGGGCGAGCGCTACAGTGCGTTCGATTTCGGCGATACGTTCACCGGCGGCAAACCAACGACCTTCCAGGTGCAGCGCGCCGACTTCGACAAACTGCTGGCCGATCAAGCCGCGCTGCAAGGCGTCGAAATCCGTTATGGCGACGCCATTGTCAGCGTCGATTTCGACCGTCCGCGTCCACAACTCGATGTGCATCGCGAAGACGGCAGCAAGTACCGCGTCGAGGCCGATTTCGTTCTCGATGCCAGCGGCTATGGCCGCGTGCTGTCACGCTTGCTCGATCTGGAAGCACCGTCGAATTTCCCGGTGCGCCAGGCCGTATTCACCCACGTCGAAGATCACATCGATCACCCGGCCTTCGACCGCGAGAAAATCCTCGTCACCACCCACCCGCAGCACCGCGACATCTGGTTCTGGACGATCCCGTTCAGCAACGGACGCTGCTCGGTGGGCGTGGTCGCTGCCGCTGAGCACTTCAACGGTCGCGATGCCGATCTCGATGCCTGCCTGCGCGGTTTCATTGCTGAAACGCCGAGCCTGGCCAAGGTGTTGAACAACGCCGTGTGGGACACTCCGGCGCGCACCCTCGGCGGTTATGCGGCCAACGTCAAAACCCTGCACGGCCCCGGTTTTGCCCTGTTGGGCAACGCGGCGGAGTTTCTCGATCCGGTGTTTTCTTCCGGCGTGACCATTGCCATGCGCTCGGCGAGCATGGCCGCCGGCGTACTGCATCGGCAGTTGCAGGGCGAAACCGTGGATTGGCAAAGCGAGTTCGCCGAACCGCTCAAGCGCGGCGTCGACACCTTCCGCTGCTACGTCGAAGGCTGGTACGCCGGCACCTTCCAGGACGTGATTTTTCATGAGCAAGGCTCGGCGGAAATCCGTCGCATGATCTGCTCGATCCTCGCCGGTTACGCCTGGGACGAACGCAACCCGTTCGTCAGCGAAGCGCGCCGCCGGCTGAAGATGATCTCCGAACTCTGTGCAAAGGACGCCCCATGAATTACTTGAGCGACAGCTACGTCGAGGAAACCCGTTTCGGCTTCTGGTTCCTGCGCAGCCACACCTGGCAGCACCATGTGCTGCGCGTGGCAATCAATGATTTGCGCGGCTTGTTCAGCGAACCGCTGCCGGCCAACCCGGTGCTGCTGGATGCAGGCTGCGGCCAGGGCAAATCCTTCGGCCACCTGCGCCAGACCTTCGCGCCACAGCGTTTGATCGGCGTCGATGCCGATCCGCACAGCCTGGAACTGAGCGCCGCCGAAGCAGCGCGCCAGGGCTTCGCCGTCGAGCTGATCGGCAGCGACTGCGCGACATTGAATGTGCCGGATGCAAGCGTCGATCTGCTGTTCTGTCACCAGACCTTCCATCATCTGGTGGAGCAGGAAAAGGCCCTGGCCGAGTTCTACCGGGTGCTCAAGCCGGGCGGTTATCTGCTGTTCGCCGAGTCCACCGAGGCTTACATTGATACGTGGGTCATCCGTTGGCTGTTCCGCCATCCGATGCATGTGCAAAAGAGTGCGGCGCAGTATCTGGAGATGATTCGCCAGCAGGGATTCGAGTTCGGTGAGCGGAATGTTTCCTACCCGTACCTGTGGTGGAGCCGGTCGAAGGATTTCGGTTTGCTTGAACGTTTTGGTCTGCGCCAGCCCAAGCCGTTTGGCCAGCGGGAAGAAACCCTGGTCAACGTCGTGGCGCGCAAACCGCTGGATGAGGCCGTCTGATGTTGCGTGTTCTGCTGCTCGCCTGCGCCCTGCTGCTGACCGCTTGCGCCAGCCAGGCGCCGCTGCCTGTGGATAACCCTACGCTGCCCTTGCCGCTGCAATTGCACATCGAGCGCCAGCAAGCCGAACAACGCCAGGACTGGCTGCTGGTGATCCAGCACGAAGGCCAAGGCATTCGCTGGTCGATGATGGATCCGCTGGGCATTCCCCAGGCCCGTCAGCAACTGATCGACGGACACTGGCAGGCCGACGGTCTGCTGCCACCGAATCCGGAAGCCCGGGAGTTGTTCGCCGCGCTGTTGTTCGCCCTTACACCTTCAGACGAACTGTCGCGCAATTACCCCACTGCGCAGCAACACGATGGGCAACGCTCCTTGCCGCAACGCTGGGACATCCGTTATGCACAACCGTTGAGCTTCGAATTGAATCTGCCCCAAGGCCCGCACTATCGCGTGTCTCCCTTAGGTGAATCGACGCCATGACCGCCTACCTCAACGCCCTCGGCGTGATCTGCGCCCTGGGCCGTGAAAAGCAGGAACTCGCACGTAACCTGTTCGCCGGCGATTGCTCGGGCATGCGCCACGAGTCTGGCTGGGTGCCGGATCGCGAGTTGCCAGTGGCTGCGGTGCAGGGTGAACTGGCGCCTGTTCCGCCGCAGATGGCGGCGCACAAGAGCCGCAACAATCAGTTGCTGCTGGAAGCCGCGTTGCAGATTCGCAACGATATCGACGCCGCCATCCAGGCCTACGGCCCGGACCGCATCGGCGTGGTGCTCGGCACCAGCACCTCGGGTATCGACGAGGCCAGCCAAGGTCTGGCGCACTACATTCGCAACCAGCAATTCCCGACCGATTACGACTATCGGCAACAGGAACTCGGCGCCCCGGCGACCTTCCTCGCCGACTGGCTGCAACTGAGCGGTCCGAGCTACGTGATTTCCACCGCCTGCACCTCCAGCGCCAGGGCCTTGATGAGCGCCCGACGCCTGCTGGACTTGGGGCTGTGCGACGCGGTGCTGTGCGGCGGTGTCGACAGCCTTTGCAAGCTGACCCTCAACGGATTCTCGTCGCTGGAAGCGGTGTCCGACGAGCGCTGCAACCCGTTTTCGGCCAACCGCAACGGCATCAACATCGGCGAGGCAGCCGTACTGTTCGTGATGAGCAAACAGCGCGGTAACGGCCCGGCCATCGCTCTGCTCGGTGCGGGCGCCAGCTCCGATGCGCACCACATTTCCGCGCCGGAGCCGTCTGGCCGTGGCGCGTTGCAAGCCATGCAACAGGCGCTGGACCGTGCGCAGCTGCAAGCCACGCAAATCAATTACCTGAACCTGCACGGCACCGCCACCCAACACAACGACGCCATGGAAAGCCTGGCCGTTGCCACCCTGTTTCCGCAGGGCGTGGCCTGTTCCTCGACCAAACCGATGACCGGCCACACCCTCGGCGCCGCCGGCGCGCTGGAGGCTGCGTTCTGCTGGTTGAGCCTGAGCGCCGACAACCCCGACCATGCCTTGCCGCCGCACGTCTGGGACGGCCAGGCCGATCCCGATCTGCCAGCGCTGAAGTGGGTGACCGCGAGCGAGCGCCTGGCGTCCATTGCACCTCGCTACCTGATGAGCAACTCGTTTGCCTTCGGTGGCAATAACGTCAGCCTGATTATCGGAGACGCCCCATGAATGACTGGCCGCTCGCCGAATTGCTGCCCCACGCTGGCGACATGATTCTGATCGACCGGATCCTCAGCTTCGACGACGAGCAGATCCACACCTCCCTCACGGTCAGGCCCGACGGGTTGTTCAACCTGCCCGACGGCAGCCTGCCGGCGTGGGTCGGCCTCGAGTTGATGGCGCAGAGCGTTGCCGCATTCGCCGGCTGCCATGCACGGCAGAAAGGCAACGCAGTGGAGCTGGGCTTTCTGCTCGGCACCCGCAAGTTCGAGTGCAATGTCGAGGCGTTCCCGGTCGGCAGCGAGCTGACCATCCACGGCATTCGCTCGCTGGAAGACGACAACGGCATGGGCGTGTTCGAATGCCACATCAATGCGCCCGGCATCGAAGCCAGCGCCCGGCTGAACGTGTTCCGCCCGCCGCACGCGGCGCAATATCTTGAACAATTGAAGGAGTCGAACGATGACTGAATTCGTACTGGTCACCGGCTCCAGTCGCGGTATCGGCCGCGCGATTGCCCTGCGTCTGGCCCAGGCTGGCCACGATATCGTCCTGCATTGCCGCAGTGGCGTGGCCGAGGCGCAAGCAGTGAAATCCGAAGTCGAAGCACTCGGGCGCAAAGTGCGGATTCTGCAATTCGACGTCGCCGACCGCGAAACCTGCAAAGCCATCCTCGAAGCCGATGTCGAAGCCCACGGCGCCTATTACGGCGTGGTACTCAATGCCGGACTGACCCGCGACGGCGCTTTTCCGGCCCTGAGCGATGACGACTGGGACGTGGTACTGCGCACCAACCTCGACGGTTTCTACAACGTCCTGCACCCGGTGATGATGCCGATGATCCGCCGCCGCGCCGCTGGTCGCATCGTTTGTATCACCTCGGTCTCGGGGCTGATCGGCAACCGTGGCCAGGTCAACTACAGCGCTTCCAAGGCCGGCGTGATAGGTGCCGCAAAGGCGTTGGCGATCGAACTGGCCAAGCGCAAAATCACGGTGAACTGTGTCGCGCCGGGCCTGATCGATACGGCCATGCTCGATGAAAACGTGCCGGTGGAAGAACTGATGAAAATGATCCCCGCGCAGCGCATGGGCACGCCGGAAGAAGTAGCCGGAGCCGTGAATTTCCTGATGTCGGCGGAAGCGTCGTACATCACCCGCCAGGTGCTGGCAGTCAACGGAGGCTTGTGCTGATGAAGCGCGTTGTCGTCACCGGCATGGCCGGCATCACCTCGCTGGGCAGCGACTGGGACACCATCGCCGGCAACTTTGCGGCCAACCGCAGCGGTATCCGCCGGATGGACGAGTGGGATCGTTTCAGCGAGCTGAACACTCGACTGGCCGGGCCGATCGATGATTTTCTGGTGCCGGCACACTGGACCCGCAAACAACTGCGCAGCATGGGCCGGGTCTCGCGGCTCGCGGTCGGCGCAGCGGAAAAAGCGCTGGCCGATGCCGGGCTGCTCGGCGACGAATCGATCAAGGACGGGCGCATGGGCGTGGCCTGCGGTTCGTCCACCGGCAGCACCGACGAGATCAAGGCGTTCGGCAACATGCTGCTGAACTCGGTGGCGGAAGGCCTGAACGCCAACTCCTATGTGCGGATGATGCCGCACACCACGGCGGCGAATATCAGCATCTTCTTCGGCCTCACCGGTCGTCTGATCCCGACGTCCAGCGCCTGCACCAGCGGCAGCCAGGGCGTCGGTTACGCCTACGAGGCGATCAAGTTCGGCCGTCTGCCGCTGATGCTCGCCGGCGGCGCGGAAGAACTGTGCCCGACCGAAGCCATGGTGTTCGACGCGCTGTATGCCACCAGCCTGAAAAACGATGCGCCGCAAACCTCGCCACGCCCATACGACAAGGGCCGCGACGGTCTGGTGATCGGCGAAGGCGGTGGCATGCTGGTGCTTGAAGAACTGGAACACGCCCTCGCTCGCGGTGCGCATATTCATGCCGAAATCGTCGGCTTCGGCAGCAACGCCGACGGCCAGCACACCACCCGCCCGGAACAGGTCACCATGCGCCGTGCGATGGAGCTGGCACTGGAAGACGCCGGCCTGACGCCTGACGCCATCGGTTACGTGAACGGTCACGGCACGGCAACCGAGCAGGGCGATATCGCCGAAACCCTGGCCACCAGCAGCCTGTTCGGCGAGCGCATGCCGATCAGCTCGCAGAAGAGCTTCCTCGGCCATACCCTGGGCGCCTGCGGTGCGCTGGAGTCCTGGTTCAGCATCGAAATGCTCAACCGCGACCTGTACGTGCACACCCTCAACCTCGACGAAGTCGACCCGCACTGCGGCAAGCTCGATTATCTGCGCGGCGAATTCCGCCAGATGCACCACGAGTACGTGATGAACAACAACTTTGCGTTTGGCGGGGTCAATACCTCGCTGATTTTCCGCCGCTGGACACAACCGAATTAATCCAGGTCAAGGAGACCTCCATGCGTTTGAACAAACTCGCTGCCGCCCTGCTCATCTGCTCGCTGCCAGCCGTCAGCCAGGCCCGTGACACAGCGGTCTATCTGCCATTCGACAAAGCGGTCGCTGAGGCAACCCGCACCGGCAAGATCGACGGCAGCGTGAAGTTCTATCTGGCAGGTAATGCCCCGGCCGGCAAAGTCACCGTAATCAGCCCCGGCGCGGTGACCAACAAGAAGACCAACGCCTTCAACAAGTCCGATGAAGTGGCCTGCGAATGGGTCGTGCAATCGGCCATCATCAGCCTTCACCAGGCGGCGAAAAACGCCGGCGCCAATGCCGTGACCAACATCGTCAGCTTCTACAAGAGCAACGAGCGCAAGGATGCGAAGAACTACGAATGCCACGCGGGCGCGATCATGGCCGGCGTAGCGTTGAAGGGTGATCTGGCGACGGTTCAGTAACTGCCGGAAACGACAAAGGGCGCCTTTCGGCGCCCTTTCACAAACAGGTTGGCTTGTCATCGCCTCTCACCTGTCTGGCTCTGCGATGGCTGGTTGCCCAGGATCCTCAGAGTCTCACAAGCCCCTTTCGGGAACGCCGGCAGTATTGCCTGAAACTGACTGTCGAGCAACGGCTGGCATTTGGCTTCGATGCGCCACTTCCGTTGCCATCACAGCCCCAACGCCCGTCTGACTGCGGTTTTGATAGCGTGAAATTCGTCTGTTGCAAGATGTGAGATCAGGTAGATGCGCTTGCCTTGCCGATCCCGACTTTTGATCCGATCAAGCCGTGAAAGGCTGACCGTGGCAACCATGTCGCACTTTGCCCAACAGGTCGGGCTGCCTCCCTGAAGGTGACTTGCAAGTTCAAGATGGTGCCCGAGCAAATAATCAGGGGCGGTGGTACTCAAAGGCACTACTGTTACCAACAGGCTGTTGGTTCGATGTTTACGTATCACAACAACAGGTCTGACTTTGACCATCTCGGGGATTTCATAACCCCTGAAATCGCAAATCAAAACACTGCCCTCCTTAGGCTGATATCGAAGTGACATCCGTGACACTCGTTTGAAAAAGAACTGATTTTGCGCAACAACGGCCATATTCCCTACGACAGTTCCGTTACTCGAAATGTACGTAGCCAAGCCAACCGAATCCATGCATCACAACTACACTCGCTCAAACAGGCCGACACATAGCGCCTGCCGGAACGGCGAGCCCGGTCGGTCGAGCACTCGCGGTTCTCTTTCATCGTCAAGGAGATGACCATGCAAGCGAAAGCCCTGATCGCCGCCGCCCTTTTCAGCCTGCTGCCCAGCGCCAGCCATGCTACCAACCTGATGTACATGCCGTTCGAAACCGTGCTGTCGGATGCGATTCGTGCCGGGCGGCTGGATGGCAGTGTGAAGTTCTACCTGATCGGCAATGGACCACTGGGGACTCAGCGGATGTTGCAGCGCGGGGTGGTCAGCGATCTGAAGACCAACGGCTTCAACAAGAGCGATCACGACTCCTGCGAGTGGGTGTTGCAGTCGAATCTGATCGCGCTGCAGGCCGAGGCCAAACGTGTCGGGGCCAATGCGGTGACCAATATCGTCAGCTACTACGACCAGCATGTGCGCAAGGATCTGAACACTTACGAATGTCGGGCCGGGGTGTTTGTGACGCGGGTGGCGTTGAAGGGTGATCTGGTACGACTGCCCTGATCAACCGGCTTCGACCTTGCGCGTCAACAGCTCGACAAACGCCTTGGCCATCGGCGACTTCTGATCCTTGCGCTGCACCAGCCACACCGCCGTCACGGCCTCGGGATCGAGCAACGGTCGATAGACCACGCCGTCGATGCGCATTCGCTGATACGAGGCCGGCATGACCGATACGCCCAGTCCCGCTGCCACCAGACCGATGATGGTCATCGCCTCCCCCGCCTCTTGGGCGAAGTGCGGGCTGAACCCGGCGTCACGGGCCAGGTCGATCAGTTGCGAGTAAAGACCGCTGCCGTAGCTGCGCGGGAAGAACACGAACGGTTCGAGGGCCAGCGCCGAGAGGAACAGGCCTTCCTCGCTGCCCTGGGCCAGCGGATGCTTGGAACTGAGCACTGCCACCAAGGGCTCGCGCATCAGTTCAACCACACTGAGCGAATCCGGCAGGCCCAGCGGGCGCATGATGCCGACCTCGATCGTCTCGTCCACCAACCCGTCAGCCACCATGGTGCTGCTCATCTCGCGCAGATTCAGGTGCACGGCCGGAAAGCGCTGGCGGAAGGAAAAGATCGCCTGGGGGATGGTCGAGTTGAACGGCGCCGACGAGGTGAAGCCGATTTTCAGTTCACCCAGTTCGCCGAGTTGCGCGCGCCGTGCCACGTCCGCCGCTTTATCGACCTGAGCCAGTACCAGCCGCGCCTCTTCCAGAAACAGCCGACCGGCCTCGCTGAGCTCGACCCGACGATTGGTACGCTCGAACAGCCGTGCGCCGACTTCCTGTTCCAGCGCCTGAATCTGCTGGCTCAGCGGTGGCTGGGAGATACCCAATACCTGTGCGGCGCGACCGAAGTGCAGTTCTTCGGCGACAGCGATGAAGTAGCGCAAGTGACGCAATTCCATGGAAACCCCATTAGGTCGTGAAAGCTATCAAACAGGTCGAACAATATATTGGATAGAAACATTAGCCAGCTATATGATTTTTTCATTGCCTGCCTGCCCGCGCCCTCCGAGGTCTGATGTGAAAACCGCCGTCGCTCCACTGGCCCATGAAGTCCCGCCCGCTGCGGCGGACGATGTGATGACCGAACTGCAAGAGATCTACATCGAGAAAGGCACCCCAGCGTTCATGCGAACCGTGTTGGCGCTGTTCAGCGGCGGGTTCGCGACTTTCGCACTGCTGTACTGCGTGCAGCCGATGATGCCGTTGCTGTCCCAGGAGTACTCGATCAACGCGGCACAGAGCAGCCTGATCCTGTCGGTGGCCACTGGCATGCTGGCCTTCGGTCTGCTGATCACCGGCCCGATTTCCGATCGGGTAGGACGCAAACCAGTGATGGTCGCCGCGCTGTTTGCCGCAGCCCTGTGCACCATCGCCAGTTCGATGATGCCGAGCTGGCACGGCGTGCTGATCATGCGTGCGCTGATCGGGCTGTCGTTGAGCGGCCTGGCGGCGGTGGCGATGACGTACCTGAGCGAAGAAATCCATCCACAACACATCGGCCTGGCGATGGGTCTGTACATCGGCGGCAATGCGATTGGCGGGATGAGCGGTCGGTTGATTACCGGCGTGCTGATCGACTTCGTCAGCTGGCACACGGCGATGCTGGTGATCGGCGGTCTGGCGCTGATCGCGGCAGCGGTGTTCTGGAAGATCTTGCCGGAGTCGCGCAACTTCCGCTCCCGCTCGCTGCATCCGCGCAGCCTGCTCGACGGCTTCACCATGCACTTTCGCGATGCCGGCCTGCCGCTGCTGTTCCTTGAGGCGTTCGTGCTGATGGGCGCGTTCGTCACGTTGTTCAACTACATCGGCTACCGCCTGCTGGCCGGGCCGTATCACCTGGATCAGGTGTTTGTCGGGCTGTTGTCGGTGGTCTACCTGTCGGGCATCTACAGCTCGGCGAAAATCGGTTCACTGGCCGACAAACTGGGTCGCCGCAAAGTGTTGTGGGCGACCATCGCCCTGATGTTCGCCGGCCTCGCCCTGACGATGTTCACACCGCTGCCGCTGGTGATCATCGGCATGCTGATCTTCACCTTCGGCTTCTTCGCCGCACACTCGGTGGCCAGCAGTTGGATCGGCCGTCGGGCGCTCAAGGCCAAGGGTCAGGCGTCGTCGCTGTACCTATTCAGTTATTACGCCGGTTCGAGCATTGCCGGGACGGCGGGCGGGGTGTTCTGGCATATGGCCGGGTGGAACGGGATCGGTCTGTTTATCGGTGCACTGTTGCTGGTGGCGCTGTTGGTGGCGTTGAAGCTGGCGAAGTTGCCGCCACTGGGTGGCGTCAAAGCCTGATTTTCTCCCACAAAAAAACGCCCGGCTTAAGCCGGGCGTTTTTGTTTTCTACCATTAGAGCTAAGCGCCGATCACTCGTGATACTGCGCCGACAGCTCATGCACCGCACGCAGGAACGCGCCCGCGTGTTCCGGATCGACTTCCGGCGTGATGCCGTGGCCGAGGTTGAACACGTGGCCGCTGCCTTTACCGTAGCTGGCCAGAATGCGCCCGACTTCGGTGCGGATCGCTTCAGGCTTGGCGTAGAGCACGGTCGGGTCCATGTTGCCTTGCAGCGCCACCTTGTCACCGACGCGGGCGCGGGCGTTGCCGATGTCGCAGGTCCAGTCCAGGCCCAGCGCGTCGGCGCCAGCGTCGGCGATGCTTTCCAGCCACAGGCCGCCGTTCTTGGTGAAGAGGATCACCGGCACCTTGCGACCGTCGTGCTCGCGGATCAGGCCGCTGACGATTTTCTTCATGTAGGCCAGGGAGAATTCCTGATACGCCGCCGCCGACAGGTTGCCGCCCCAGGTATCGAAGATCTGCACTGCTTGGGCACCGGCCTGGATCTGACCGTTCAGGTACGAGGTCACCGACTGCGCCAGCTTGTCCAGCAGCAGGTGCATGGCTTGCGGGTTGTCGTAGAGCATCGCCTTGGTCTTGCGGAAGTCTTTCGACGAGCCGCCTTCGACCATGTAGGTGGCGAGAGTCCACGGGCTGCCGGAGAAACCGATCAGCGGCACACGGCCGTTCAGTTCGCGGCGGATGGTGCTGACCGCGTCCATCACGTAGCCGAGGTCTTTATGCGGATCCGGGATCGGCAGGGCTTCGATGTCGGCCAGGGTACTGACGACTTTCTTGAAGCGCGGACCTTCACCGGTCTCGAAGTACAGGCCCTGGCCCATGGCATCGGGAATGGTGAGGATGTCGGAGAACAGGATCGCCGCGTCCAGTTGCGGATAGCGGTCCAGCGGTTGCAGCGTGACTTCGCAGGCGAATTCCGGATTCATGCACAGGCTCATGAAATCACCGGCCTGGGCGCGGCTGGCGCGGTATTCCGGCAGGTAGCGGCCGGCCTGGCGCATCATCCACACTGGGGTGACGTCTACGGGTTGCTTGAGCAGGGCGCGGAGGAAACGGTCGTTCTTCAGGGCAGTCATGTCGGCATCCGGAAAAAAAGTGCGGGCATTTTCTCAGAGCGCGACGCAAAAGGCACGGTTGCAGGTCAGCCTTTTGTCTATCGGGTCAATTTGTCGCGATGAATTGCAGACTTTGCAGCACCACAAAACATTGTGGGAGCTGGCTTGCCGGCGATTGCATCATCTCGGTCAATCTGACAAACCGAGGTGTCTGCATCGCTGGCAAGCCAGCTCCCACAGGTATTGCGGTGCAGTTTCGAAACGGGTTTAGACGCCCAGGTAATCGAGGATCCCTTCCGCCGCATTGCGGCCTTCGAAGATCGCCGTCACCACCAGGTCGGAACCGCGCACCATGTCGCCACCGGCGAAGATTTTCGGGTTGCTGGTCTGGTGCTTGTACTGACCTTGCTCAGGCGCAACGACGCGGCCCTGGCTGTCGGTCTGGATCTCGAACTGTTCGAACCACGGCGCCGGGCTCGGACGGAAACCGAACGCGATGACCACGGCGTCGGCCGGGATGATCTCTTCGGAGCCCGGGATCGGCTCGGGGCTGCGACGGCCACGGGCGTCCGGTTCGCCGAGACGGGTCTCGACCACCTTCACGCCTTCGACCTTGTCTTCGCCGACGATTGCGATCGGCTGGCGGTTGTAGAGGAATTTCACGCCTTCTTCCTTGGCGTTCTTCACCTCTTTGCGCGAGCCGGGCATGTTCGCTTCATCACGACGATAAGCGCAGGTCACCGACTTGGCGCCCTGGCGGATCGAGGTGCGGTTGCAGTCCATCGCCGTATCACCGCCGCCGAGAACCACGACCTTCTTGCCTTTCATGTCGACGAAATCTTCCGGCGACTTTTCAAAGCCCAGGTTGCGATTGACGTTGGCAATGAGGAAATCCAGCGCGTCGTAAACGCCCGGCAGGTCCTCACCGGCAAAACCGCCCTTCATGTAGGTGTAGGTGCCCATGCCCATGAACACGGCATCGTATTCGGCGAGCAGTTGCTCCATGGTCACGTCCTTGCCGACCTCGGTGTTGAGGCGAAATTCGATGCCCATGCCGGTGAAGACTTCGCGGCGATTGCTCAGCACGGTCTTCTCGAGCTTGAACTCGGGGATGCCGAAGGTCAGCAGACCGCCGATTTCCGGGTTCTTGTCGAACACCACCGGAGTCACGCCGCCGCGCACCAGCACGTCGGCACAACCGAGGCCCGCCGGGCCTGCGCCGATGATTGCGACACGCTTGCCGGTCGGTTTGACCTTGGACATGTCCGGGCGCCAGCCCATGGCGAACGCGGTGTCGGTGATGTATTTCTCGACCGAACCGATGGTCACCGCGCCGAAGCCGTCGTTGAGGGTGCAGGCACCCTCGCACAGACGATCCTGGGGACAAACCCTGCCGCAGACTTCCGGCAGAGTGTTGGTCTGGTGCGACAGCTCGGCGGCCTGGAGGATGTTGCCCTCGGCCACCAATTTGAGCCAGTTGGGAATGAAGTTGTGCACCGGGCACTTCCATTCGCAATACGGGTTGCCGCAACCCAGGCAGCGGTGGGCCTGGTCGGCCGACTGCTGGGGTTTGAACGGTTCGTAGATTTCCACGAACTCTTTCTTGCGTTGACGCAACAGTTTCTTCTTCGGATCCTTGCGCCCGACATCGATGAACTGGAAGTCGTTATTCAGACGTTCAGCCATTGTTAAAACCTCATCAAACTCTTCAGGCGCATATCACTGCGGGTTGGCACGGGTGCTGGAAAGCAACGACTTCAGGTTGGCAGCCTTCGGCTTGACCAGCCAGAAACGACGCAAGTAGTCATCGAGGTTCTCGGCGAGCTCACGACCCCACTCGCTGTCGGTTTCCGCGACGTACTCGTTCAGCACGTTCTGCAGGTGGCTGCGATAGGCTTCCATCGCCTCGCCGCTGATCCGCTGGATCTCCACCAGTTCGTGGTTGACCCGGTCAACGAAAGTGTTGTCCTGGTCGAGCACGTAGGCGAAACCACCGGTCATGCCAGAGCCGAAGTTGTAACCGGTCTTGCCCAGGACGCAGACAAAACCACCGGTCATGTACTCGCAGCAGTGATCGCCAGTGCCTTCCACGACCGTGTGGGCACCGGAGTTGCGCACGGCGAAACGCTCGCCTGCGGTGCCGGCGGCGAACAGCTTGCCGCCGGTCGCGCCGTACAGGCAGGTGTTGCCGATGATGGCGCTGTTTTGAGTCTGATAGACGCTGCCCTTCGGCGGCACGATGACCAGTTTGCCGCCGGTCATGCCTTTGCCGACGTAATCGTTGGCGTCGCCTTCCAGGTACATGTTCAGACCGCCGGCGTTCCACACGCCGAAGCTCTGACCCGCCGTGCCCTTGAAGCGGAAGGTGATCGGCGCTTTGGCCATGCCCTGGTTGCCGTGCTTGCGGGCGATTTCGCCGGAGATCCGCGCGCCGATCGAACGGTCGCAGTTACAGATATCCAGTTCGAACTCGGCGCCGCTGAGGTCGTTGATCGCCGACGTCGCCATCTCGACCATTTTCTCGGCCAGCAGGCCCTGGTCGAATGGCGGGTTGCGCTCGACGCCGCAGAACTGAGGCTTGTCCGCCGGGATGTGATCGCTGCCCAGCAGCGGGGTCAGATCCAGGTGATGTTGCTTGGCGGTCTGGCCTTCGAGGACTTCCAGCAGATCGGTACGGCCGATCAGCTCTTCGAGGGAGCGCACGCCCAGCTTGGCCAGCCACTCACGGGTTTCTTCGGCGACGTAGGTGAAGAAGTTCACCACCATGTCGACGGTGCCGATGTAGTGATCCTTGCGCAGCTTCTCGTTCTGGGTCGCAACGCCGGTGGCGCAGTTGTTCAGGTGGCAGATGCGCAGGTATTTGCAGCCCAGGGCGATCATCGGCGCGGTACCGAAGCCGAAGCTTTCGGCGCCGAGGATCGCGGCCTTGATCACGTCGAGGCCGGTTTTCAGGCCACCGTCGGTCTGCACCCGGACTTTGCCGCGCAAGTCGTTGCCGCGCAGGGTCTGGTGGGTTTCGGCCAGGCCGAGTTCCCACGGAGCACCCGCGTATTTGATCGAGGTCAGCGGAGAAGCACCAGTGCCACCGTCGTAGCCGGAGATGGTGATCAAGTCCGCATAGGCCTTGGCCACACCGGCGGCGATGGTGCCGACGCCTGCTTCTGCCACGAGTTTCACCGAAACCAGCGCCTTCGGGTTGACCTGTTTCAGGTCGAAGATCAGCTGCGACAAGTCTTCGATCGAATAGATGTCGTGGTGCGGCGGTGGCGAAATCAGGGTCACGCCCGGCACTGCGTAACGCAGCTTGGCGATCAGCCCGTTCACTTTACCGCCCGGCAGTTGACCGCCTTCGCCCGGCTTGGCGCCCTGGGCGACCTTGATCTGCAGCACTTCGGCGTTGACCAGGTATTCCGGGGTCACGCCGAAACGGCCCGTCGCAACCTGCTTGATTTTCGAGCTCTTGATGGTGCCGTAGCGTGCCGGGTCTTCGCCGCCTTCGCCGGAGTTGGAACGCGCACCGAGGCGGTTCATGGCTTCGGCCAGGGCTTCGTGAGCTTCCGGCGACAGGGCGCCCAGCGAGATACCGGCGGAGTCGAAGCGCTTGAGCACCGATTCCAGCGGCTCGACTTCACTGATGTCCAGCGGCGTGTCGAGGGTCTTGACCTTGAACAGGTCGCGGATCATCGACACCGGACGGTTGTCCACCAGCGAGGTGTATTCCTTGAATTTGGCGTAGTCGCCCTGCTGCACGGCGGCTTGCAGGGTGTTGACCACGTCCGGGTTGTACGCGTGATATTCGCCACCGTGGACGAACTTCAGCAGACCGCCCTGCTGGATCGGCTTGCGCGGACTCCAGGCTTCGGTGGCCAGTGCTTTCTGCTCGGCTTCGATGTCGACGAAACGCGCACCCTTGATGCGGCTCGGCACGCCACGGAAGCTCAGGTCGCAGACTTCCTCGGACAGACCAATGGCTTCGAACAGCTGCGCACCGCGATAGGACGCGATGGTCGAGATGCCCATCTTCGACAGGATCTTCAACAGACCTTTGGTGATGCCTTTGCGGTAGTTCTTGAACACCTCGTAGAGGTCGCCCAGCACTTCACCGGTACGGATCAGGTCGCCCAGCACTTCGTAGGCCAGGAACGGATAGACCGCCGAGGCGCCGAAGCCGATCAGCACCGCGAAGTGGTGCGGATCGCGAGCGGTTGCGGTTTCAACGAGGATGTTGGAGTCGCAACGCAGGCCTTTTTCGGTCAGGCGATGGTGTACCGCGCCAGTGGCCAGCGAGGCATGGATCGGCAGTTTGCCCGGGGCGATATGGCGGTCGCTCAGAACGATCTGGGTACGACCGGCACGCACGGCTTCTTCAGCCTGATCGGCGACGTTGCGGATCGCTGCTTCCAGGCCGACGCTTTCGTCGTAGTTGAGGTCGATGATCTGCCGCTCGAAACCCGGGCGGTCGAGGTTCATCAGCGAACGCCACTTGGCCGGAGAAATGACCGGCGAGCTGAGGATCACGCGCGAGGCGTGTTCCGGCGATTCCTGGAAGATGTTGCGCTCGGCACCGAGGCAGATTTCCAGCGACATCACGATCGCTTCACGCAGCGGGTCGATCGGCGGGTTGGTCACCTGGGCGAACTGCTGACGGAAATAGTCGTACGGCGTGCGCACGCGCTGGGACAGCACGGCCATCGGCGTGTCGTCGCCCATCGAGCCGACGGCTTCGTAGCCTTGCTCGCCGAGCGGACGCAGTACCTGATCGCGCTCTTCGAACGTGACCTGATACATCTTCATGTATTGCTTGAGCTGATCGACGTCGTAGAAAGCCGAACCGTGATCGTTGTCTTCCATGGTCGCCTGGATGCGCAGGGCATTCTTGCGCAGCCATTGCTTGTACGGATGACGGGATTTCAGACGGTTGTCGATCGCGTCGGTGTCGAGGATCTGACCGGTTTCGGTGTCCACGGCGAGGATCTGGCCAGGACCTACGCGGCCCTTGGCGATCACGTCTTGCGGCTGGTAGTTCCAGACGCCGATTTCCGAAGCGACAGTGATGAAACCGTTGGTGGTGGTAACCCAGCGCGCCGGGCGCAGGCCGTTACGGTCGAGCAGGCACACCGCGTAACGACCGTCGGTCATCACAACGCCGGCCGGGCCGTCCCACGGCTCCATGTGCATCGAGTTGTACTCGTAGAACGCACGCAGATCCGGGTCCATGGTTTCGACGTTCTGCCACGCAGGCGGAATGATCATCCGCACGCCACGGAACAGGTCGATGCCGCCGGTGACCATCAGTTCGAGCATGTTGTCCATGCTCGAAGAGTCGGAACCGACACGGTTGACCAACGGGCCGAGTTCTTCCAGATCCATCAGATCGTTGGTGAACTTGGTGCGACGGGCCTGGGCCCAGTTGCGGTTGCCGGTGATGGTGTTGATCTCGCCGTTGTGGGCGAGGAAGCGGAATGGCTGAGCCAGCGGCCATTTCGGCAGGGTGTTGGTCGAGAAGCGCTGGTGGAACACGCAGATTGCGGTTTGCAGGCGCTGGTCACCCAGGTCCGGATAGAACGCGGCCAGGTCGGCCGGCATCATCAGGCCTTTATAGATGATGGTCTTGTGGGAAAAGCTGCAGATGTAGTGGTCGGTATCAGCGGCGTTGGCCACCGACGAACGACGACGTGCGCTGAACAGCTTGACCGCCATGTCCTGATCGCTCAGGCCTTCACCACCGATGTACACCTGCTCGATCTGCGGCAGGCGCTCGAGGGCGAGGCGGCCGAGAACACTGGTGTCGATTGGCACTTTGCGCCAGCCGATCAGTTGCAGGCCTTCGGCCAGGATCTCGCGGTTCATGTTCTCGCGAGCGGCTTCGGCCTTCGCCGGATCCTGGTTGAAGAAGACCATGCCCACGGCATATTGCTTGGGCAGCTCGACGCTGAAGGCTTCCTGGGCAATGGCCCGCAGGAACGCGTCGGGCTTTTGAATCAGCAGACCGCAACCGTCACCGGTCTTGCCGTCGGCATTAATCCCACCGCGGTGGGTCATGCAGGTCAGGGCCTCAATGGCCGTTTGCAATAGGGTATGACTGGGTTCGCCCTGCATATGGGCTATCAGGCCGAAACCGCAGTTATCCTTGAATTCATCTGGTTGGTACAGACCTGCTTTCATAGACACTTTCTCACCAGGCTGCCTCTTTTCGAGGCAAATTTCTTTTCAATTCAACCACTTGCATCTCGCGCCGAACGTACGCCGGCTTAGCGGGGGCAAAAGGGTGGTCATTGTACACAGCGACACAGAGGCTCACAAATTTGACGACGAAATGTCGCAAATTCATGTCGCATTTGTGAAAGGTTTAAAGCGATCTGCTGTGCTAGTCAAAACTTTTTTAATTTTGACCGCAACGACTCAAAGACTACTGTGACGCAGACACCACAAGGCACGCGGCCCGTAGGGGCGGCGCGCACTTGTAGAAATTTTGAGGTGCTTGGAGAGGCGGCCTGGGTAAGGCCGCCGAATCTTCAGCGAGTTGTTGCCAGTTCCTGTTGGACGCTGGCGACAGTGCGAGGCCAAGGTTTACCAGCCTGAACCTTCGCTGGCAAGGCCTTGATGGCAGAAACGGCCGCATCACGATTGGCAAAGCTGCCATAGGTGATCACGTAGAGCGGCTTGCCGTTGAGGACTTTCTTGAAATAACGGTACTCGCCGCCCTGCTCCTTGACGAAGTTTTGCGCGGCCGATTCGGAGCTGGTGCCGAGGATCTGCACCACATAGTTGCCCGGCGCTTGACCGGCGTACCAGCTGCCACCGGCAGCCTTGGCGACGGTAACTGGCTTCTCGGCGGCTTTCTCGACCGGTTTGGCCGCTGCAACAGGCTTGGCAGGCGCCGGGGCCGGTTTGGCCACCGGAGCAGGTGCTGGCTTGGCGGTAGCCACTTGGGTCGGAGCCGGTGTCGGTTTGGCCGCAGGAACAGGGACTGGAACCGGCGTCGGCGCAGGACCGGCCGGCACACCGACCGGCGGCGCGGAAGTTGTCACGGTTGGCGGCGTATTGCTGGAACCTTCCAGCGGCACACCGTCGTCACCCTCGGTAATCCCGCCAGCCGCTTCGGCCAATGGCTTGCGCATGACCGGTTGCGAATTGCCGACCAGCGGCAACGGCATCGGCTGAGTGTTACCGGCGAACTCTACGTTCGGTGCGCCACCTTGGCCCAATGGCAGCTGTGCCTGTTCATTGGCCGGTGCGCCAGTGGTCGGCGCCTTGTTGCGACCAGGCATCAGCCAGGCGGCAGCGACCGCCACCACGACGACGGCGGAAATCGCCAATACGTGTTTCTTCGGCATGTTGAACCCCATACTTGGACGCTTGACCGCAGAGCGGCTGGCAATCATGACTTCGATCAGAGCATCGCGAGCGACCTGGTTGATGTTGCCCGGCCAGCCCTCTGAGCTTTCGTGAATATCAGAGATCTGATCCGCGGTGAAAAGTTCGACGCCACGGCCGGCGCCTTCGAGCCGCTGATCAAGATATTCGCGGGTTTCTTCTTCGGTGTACGGCTGCAACTCGATGACGTGGAAGCGTTCTTCTTCAAGCTGCAGCGCCTCAAGCTGTGCAATCAGCGACGACTCACCGAACAGGAACACATGCGGACGGCCTTCCGGCGCACCGGCGCCCAAAGCCATCAGGGCTTCGAGTGCGGACTCGTCGAGCTGCTCGGCATCGTCCACCAGCAGATAGACTTCCTGACCGGTCAGCGCCAGTTGTACCACCTGATCGAGGATCGCTCCGACTTCAGCCCGCGCCACGTCCAGCGCCTGGGCAACCTGACGCAGCACACCGGCCGCATCGCCAGCGCCACGGGCGGAAACCACAACACTTTGAACCGACTGCTTGTTGGTGCTGGCAACCAGCGCCTGGCGAAGCAACGTCTTGCCGCTGCCCTGAGGGCCGGTGACCACCAGCAGCAACTGGCTGTAACGCGCCAGGTGGTGCAGTTGACCCAGCACCGGCTTGCGCTGGGCCGGGAAGAATTTGAAGCCCGGGACCCGTGGAGCGAAAGGGTCATGACTTAACTGGAAATGGCCGAGGAACGCCTCGTCGGCATGCAAACTAGTCATCGGAATCTTATTAACCTTTAAGCTGAGCCAGAGCGCGGTAATCCGCTCCCAGCGTGGCCTGTAGAACCTCTTTCGGATAATCGTCGGTCACTACCGCTTCGCCCATCCGGCGCAGCAGCACCAGGCGTAAACGACCGTCGATCACTTTTTTGTCAATTGCCATATGTTCGAGAAAATCGGCTTCGGTCATCTCTGTCGGCGGCACCACCGGCAGGCCGGCACGCTGGAACAGACGAATCCCGCGATCGCGCTCCTGCTCGCTGATCCAGCCGAGGCGCGCGGACATCTCCATCGCCATTACCGTGCCAGCAGCGACCGCTTCACCGTGCAACCAGACACCATAGCCCATGTGGGTTTCGATGGCGTGGCCGAAGGTGTGGCCGAGGTTGAGCGTGGCGCGTACACCGGTTTCCTTTTCATCGGCGCCAACCACCGCAGCCTTGGCGGCGCAGGAGCGCTCGATGGCATAGGTCAGGGCTTTCTGATCCAGTGCGCGCAGGGCATCGACATTGTCTTCGAGCCAGGTCAGGAAGGGCTCATCGCAGATCAGACCGTATTTGATGACTTCCGCCAGGCCTGCAGACAGCTCGCGCGCTGGCAGGGTTTTCAGGGACGCCGTATCGATCAGCACCACGTTCGGCTGATAAAAGGCGCCGACCATGTTCTTGCCCAGCGGGTGGTTGATCCCGGTCTTGCCGCCCACCGACGAATCGACCTGGGACAAGAGCGTGGTAGGAATCTGGATGAAATCGACGCCGCGCTGGTAGCAGGCGGCCGCGAAACCGGCCATGTCGCCGATCACACCGCCACCGAGGGCGATCACCGTGGTGCGGCGGTCGTGACGAGCGGTCAGCAGGCCGTCGAAGATCAGTTGCAGGGTTTCCCAGTTCTTGAAGGCTTCGCCGTCCGGCAGCACTACGGAAACCACCGAGAATTGCGACAGACTGCGGGTCAGACGCTCGAGATAGAGCGGCGCAACGGTCTCGTTGGAGATGATTGCCACTTGCCGCCCATGGATGTGCGGAGCCAGCAATTCAGGCTGATCCAACAGTCCTTCGCCAATATGAATCGGGTAGCTGCGCTCGCCTAGATCGACCTTGAGTGTCTGCATGTGTCCCCACAGTGAAGATGGAAGCAGGCGTCCTGCCTTGAATTATCGGATGTCCCCGGTCTTGAGTGATGTGACGCCGCCTGCATGCGATCCGCCACAACCCTCGACAGGACGCCGAGGATAGCGCATTTCGAGCGGCGCTTTAACGGGGCGGAAGCTGTGCCAGGCGGTCAAGAATATCGAGCACGACCATGCGTGGTGGCCGCTCGTCGGTTTCCACCACCAGATCGGCGATTTCCCGATAAAGCGGATCACGGATCGCCAGCAGGTCGCGCAAGGTTTTCTCCGGATTGGCCGTGCGCAGCAGCGGCCGGTTGCGGTCGCGGGAGGTGCGGCCGACCTGCTGCTCGACGGAGGCGTGCAGATACACCACCCGTCCGCCCTCGTGCAGGGCCTTGCGATTGGCATCGCGCATCACCGCGCCGCCGCCCGTCGCCAGCACTACGCCGTCGAACGCGCACAACTCGGCGATCATCGCCTGCTCACGATCACGAAAACCGGGCTCGCCTTCCTTGTCGAAGATCCACGGGATATTGGCGCCCGTACGCAGTTCAATTTCCTTGTCGGAATCCTTGAACGGCAGGCGCAGCTCTTTGGCCAGTAATCGGCCGATGGTGCTTTTCCCAGCCCCCATCGGTCCTACAAGAATCAAATTTCGCACAGAATCAACGACTCACAGCAATCGCCTGGTTATTCATGATACGCGGAGTGAGGAATACCAACAGCTCGGATTTTTTCTCCGAAACCACATCACGCCGGAAAAGGCGGCCAAGATACGGCACATCGCCAAGAAATGGCACCTTATCTACGACCTTGCTTTGAGTATTTGAGAAAACCCCACCAATCACGATGGTCTCGCCGTCATTCACCAGCACCTTGGCATTGACCTCGTTTTTCTTGATCGGCGGTACATCCTGCACTTTGTTCAGGTAGTCCGGTTCGTCCTTGGTGACCTTCACTTCCATGATGATGCGGTTGTCCGGAGTGATCTGCGGGGTGACCTCCAGCGACAGCGAGGCCTCCTTGAAAGACACCGACGTAGCACCGCTGGAGCTGGCTTCCTGATACGGAATTTCGGTGCCCTTGAGGATCTTCGCGGTTTCCTTGTCGGAGGTGACGACCTTGGGCTGAGAGACGATTTCACCGTTGCCGGTCTTCTCCATGGCGGTCAGCTCAAGATCCAGCAGCACGTTGTCGGTGATGAACGCGATGCCGATCCCGGAGGTATTGTTGACCGTGCCCATGTCGACGAACGGCGAGTTGGTGCTGGTGCTGCCCGGCGTACCGATGGTGGTCGACGACCCGTTGCTGACCCCGGAAGTATTCCAGTTGCCCTTGTTCTGGATCGATCCGCCCCAGCGCACGCCCAGGCTCTTGTCGTAATCGACGTTGGCCTCGACGATCCGCGCCTCGATCATCACCTGTCGCACCGGGATATCCAGTTGCGCCACGATGCGCCGCAGCTCGTCGAGGCGATCCTGGGTCTGGTAGGCAATGATGTTGTTGGTGCGCTCATCGACGGTGATCGAGCCGCGTTCGTCGACCTTGGCCTCGGCACTGGTGACCGACTGGAACAGCTTGGCGATGTCAGCGGCCTTGGCGTAGTTCACCTGCAGTAACTCGCGGCGCAGCGGTGCCAGCTCGGCGATCTGCTTCTGCGACTCCAGTTCCTGCCGTTCGCGGGCAGCGATTTCATCCGCTGGTGCCACCAGCAACACATTGCCGACCTTGCGCTTGTCCAGTCCCTTGGTCTTGAGCACCAGATCCAGCGCCTGATCCCACGGCACGTTTTGCAGGCGCAAGGTGATTCCGCCCTGCACCGTGTCGCTGGCCACCAGGTTGAGGTTGGTGAAGTCGGCGATCAGTTGCAGCACCGAGCGCACATCGATGTCCTGGAAATTCAGCGAAAGCTTTTCGCCGCTGTAACTGTTGCGATCGGCGTTGCGCTTTTGCAGGTCATCGACGGTCAACGGCCGGATGCTCACGGTCAGCTTGTTGTCGGTCTGGTAAGTGGAATAGTCGAAGGTGCCGCTGGGCTCGACGGTGATGGTCGCCCGATCACCGCTGACTCCGGCATTGACGAACTGCACCGGCGTGGCGAAATCCTTGACGTCGAGACGCACCCGCAACGGTTCTGGAAGTTGGGTACGGGCAAAGTTGAGGATGATCTTGCCATCATGCTCCTGAATATCCGGAGCGATGGTCGGGTCGGACAGGTCGATGACGACATTGCCTTCACCCGCCGTACCGCGCTGAAAGTCCACGCCACGGATGGCCTTGGCCGTCGGCGCGAACGTCCGGGCCGGGGCGGCCACGGGTGTGGCGCGCGGAGCCTTCGTAGCAGCTCGCGGCGCTGTGACTTTGGTGCCCTGCCCGACCACCACGAACAGCTTATTTCCCTCGACCCGGGCGTCATATGGCGCCAGTTGCGTCAGGTTGATGATCAATCGGGTACGGTCGTTGGCCTCGACCACTGTCGCAGTGCGCGCATTACCGCTACCGAGGTCGCGGGTCTTGCTTGTGAGCTGGCTGGCCACTCCCGGCAGATCGAGGGCGATCCGCGCCGGCGAATCGGTGGTGTAACCCTTGGGCTGTGGGGGCGGACCGTCGAACGACAGCTTCAACTCGACGCGATCGCCCGGCAGCGCCGCAACGTCCAGCGTCTTCAGATTGGCCGCTTGAACCATCGGCGACAGCAGCGCTATCCATAGCGAAAAACCGAGGGTGGAGAAAATCCTGTTCATTGTTCGACTTCCACTATGAGTGCTCTTTCAAAGGAATGGTGCGCGGCCGCTCCAGCCAGGCGCCTTCGCCGTCTGGAACGATTTCGACCACATCGACCTGAGAGGCGCTGATGGCGACGATGCGCCCGTCGTTACGCCCCAGGTAATCGCCGACTTTCAGCCGATGCACTCCGCCCGCCCCGCGCAGCAGCGCAAAGGAGCCGGAGGCATTGGCAATCGTGCCGACCATCTCGAATTGCTCGATGTTGAAACCTTCGAGGTATTGCTTGACCCGTGTCGGATCCGGCTTGACGTTGCGCGAACCGTGCTGCTGTCCGGCCAGATCGACCCGCACCTGGCGAGAGAACGGGCTGCGCAGGTTGGCGGCGCTGTAGGTGAACGTGGGGTAGGAACGAAAGGTCGGTGTCGGCTCGATCTTGCCCGGCGGACGCAGACGCACTTCATTCATGTAGGCATCGAGATCGCTGAAGTCGCTGCCCCCGCAACCGCTCAACCCCAGCATCAATATCGACATTAGAAGGAAACGGATCGGGCTCATTTTTGCAGCCCCTTGTCGTTGTAGCGGTACGTCTTGGCGAGGATGCTCATGCGCAACTTCGTCCCGCCTTCGGGATTGGCGGGCGCCAGCTCGAAGTCGTGCAGGGTCACGATTCGTGGCAATCCGGCAACGCCACTGACGAAGGTCGCGAGGTCGTGATAGGCACCGGTGACCGTGATCTGGATCGGCAACTCGATGTAGAACTGCTGCGTCACCTCCGGCAACAGTTTGATCTCCTCGAACTCAAGACCGCTGCCCAGCCCGGTGCGGGTGATATCTTCCAGCAATCCCGGCACCTCAGTGTCGCTGGGCAATTGCCGCAGCAGCACACCGAACGAGTTCTCCATCTCCTTCATCTGCTGGGTGTACAGCTCGAGATTGGCCGCCATGTGCGCCTTGCTGGCGAACTGTTCCTTGAGCGCGGCCTCATCGGTACGCTTGAGCTCGAGTTCGTTTTCCATGTCGCTGACGAAAAAGTTATAGCCCAGTGCCAGGACCAGAATCATCAGCAGCGCTCCGGCCAGGCCCTTCACCGCCGGAGGCCAGGAACCGATGTTGCTGGTGTCCAGATCGTTGAAGTCGATATTGCGCAGACTGGCGAGCCACTCGGACGGTTTCATTGATCGTCCTCCAGGTTCTTGGGCCGGGTCTGACGGACGGTCAGTTGAAAGACGTTGGCCTGATCCAGCTGCCCGGCCGTGGTCGCCTTCACCTCGTTCAGGCTGGGCGCATCGAACCAGTCGGATGCATCGAGATTGCGCATCAGGTCGGACACCCGGTTGTTCGACTCCGCCGCGCCGCTGATCGACAAGGTCTTGCCGACCATTTTCACGCTGGTGAAGTACACCCCGTCAGGCAGGGTGCGCGCCAGTTGATCGAAAATCCGCCCGCTGACCTGACGGTTGCCCTGCAGGTCCTGGATGATGCGCATCCGCTCCACCAGTTGCTGGCGGCGCGCCTTGAGCTCGCTGATCTGTTTGATCCGCTCATCCACTACGGCGATCTGTTTGCCGATGTAATCGTTGCGCGCCTGTTGCCGCTCGATGGCCGTGCCGAATATCTGTGCGGAAATGAATACCGCGCCGACCGAACCGACCACCACGCCGGTCAGGGCCAAGAGGAAGCGCTTGCGCCGTTCTTCGCGGCGCTCCTCGCGCCAGGGTAAAAGGTTGATCCGCGCCATCAGTCGAAACTCCTGAGCGCGAGCCCGCAGGCAATCATCAGGGCCGGCGCATCATTGGCCAGGGCCCCGGCGTTGACCTTGCTGCTCAAGGCCATGTCGGAAAACGGATTGGCGACCTGGGTCGGCGTGCCCAGGCGCTCTTCGATCAACCGGTCCAGCCCCGGCACCGACGCCGTGCCGCCGGCCAGCAGAATGTGGTCGACCGCGTTGTACTGACCGGAAGCGAAGAAGAACTGCAGGGAGCGCGAGACCTGTTGCACCAGTGCCTCGCGAAACGGTTGCAGGACTTCGCTGACGTAATCGTCCGGCAGACCGCCCTGCTTCTTGGCCAGCCCGGCCTGCTCTAGGGTCAGGCCATAGCGGCGCTGGATTTCCTCGGTCAGTTGGCGACCGCCAAACAGTTGCTCGCGGGTATAGATGATCCGGCCGTTGTGCAGGACGCTGAGGGTGGTCATGGTGGCGCCGATATCGACCACCGCCACGGTCAGGCGCTCCTGGGAAGCCGCCAGTTGCGTGGCCAGCAGACCGAACGAGCGCTCAAGCGCATAGGCCTCGACATCCACCACCCGCGCGGTCAGACCGGCGAGGGCCAGCGCCGCCTCTCGGACTTCGACGTTTTCCTTGCGGCAGGCGGCCAACAGCACGTTGACCCGCTCGGGATTGCGCGGTGAGACGCCCTGGACTTCGAAATCGATGGCGACTTCGTCCAGCGGATAGGGAATGTATTGGTCGGCCTCGATCTTGAGCTGGTTTTCCAGTTCGTCGTCGGACAGCCCGGCGTCCATTTCGATGACCTTGGTGATCACCGCCGAACCGGCCACCGCCACCGCCACGCTCTTGAGCCCGGTGCGTGCCTTGACCAGCACCCGGGACAGGGCGTGCCCGACACCTTCGAGCTCGGCGATGTTCTTTTCGACCACGGCATTGGCCGGCAACGGCTCCACCGCGTAAGCCTCGACCCGGTAGCGCTCACCCTGACGGCTCAGCTCCAGCAGCTTCACCGATGTGGAGCTGATGTCGATCCCCAGTAACGTATTGGTCTTTTTATTGAAGAGTCCTAGCACTACCAATTCCCTATGACTTTCCGTGAGTTACGGACTCTGTAATGAGCATTGCGTTCCCTCGCCCCGTCTTGACAGAAGCGCAAATGACGCCCCCAGCGGAAAAGTGCTTATAATGCCCAGCGTTTTTTTCCGCTTTTTACTGCCGGCGCAGGCCGTTCTGTGTGTTTCCGGAACCCTGTCGCCCAATTCATTCTTTGCTCTGGATGTCCAAAAGCCTTGATTCGTCTGCTGAAATTCTTCGGTTGGTCCATCGTCGCCGTTTTTTGCGGACTGCTTTTAGGTCTCAGCGGCGCGTTTCTTTACCTTAGTCCGGGTTTGCCATCTGTGGAGGCGCTGAGAAGCATTCAGTTGCAGATTCCGCTCCGGGTTTACAGCAGCGACAACAAGTTGATCGCAGAATTTGGCGAAATGCGTCGTACACCGATCCGTTTCGCCGACATTCCCCCCAATTTCATCAATGCGTTACTAAGTGCTGAAGACGACAACTTCGCCAACCACTACGGCGTCGATCCGAGCAGCCTGATGCGTGCCGCGACCCAACTGGTCAAGAGCGGGCATATCCAGTCCGGCGGCAGCACCATCACCATGCAGGTGGCGAAGAACTTCTTCCTGACCAGCGAACGCAGCTTCTCGCGCAAGACCACGGAAATTCTCCTGGCCCTGCAGATCGAGCGACAGCTGACCAAGGACGAGATCCTCGAGCTGTACGTGAACAAGATCTATCTGGGCAACCGCGCCTACGGCATCGAGGCGGCGGCGCAGGTGTATTACGGCAAGTCGATCCGCGAAGTCAGCCTGGCGCAGATGGCGATGATCGCCGGCCTGCCGAAAGCCCCGTCGCGCTTCAACCCGCTGGCCAACCCGGCGCGCAGCAAGGAGCGTCGCGACTGGATCCTCGGCCGCATGTACAAGCTCGGCAAGATCACCGAGGCCGACTACACCGCCGCCATCAACGAACCGCTGAACGCCAGCTACCACGTGCCGACCCCGGAAGTGAACGCGCCATATATCGCCGAGATGGCCCGCGCCGAAATGGTCGGCCGCTACGGCAGCGACGCCTACACCGAAGGTTTCCGCGTCACCACCACGGTGCCGAGCAACCTGCAGGAAATGGCCAACACCGCGCTGCACGAAGGCCTGATGACCTACGACCAGCGTCACGGCTACCGTGGTCCGGAATCGCGCCTGCCGGGCAAGACCCGTGAGGCCTGGGCCACCGAGCTGACCAAGCAGCGCACCATCAGCAGCCTCGAACCGGCCATCGTCACCCAGGTCGACAAGAACGGCCTGCAAGTGCTGACCCGCACCGGTGAAGAACACGTAGCCTGGGACACCATGAAATGGGCCCGTCCGTTCCTCAACACCAACAGCATGGGCGCCGCGCCGCGTCAGCCATCGGATGTCGCGCAGGTCGGCGATCTGGTGCGCGTACAGCGCCAGCCGAACAATTCGCTGAAGTTCAGCCAGATTCCGCAGGCCCAGGGCGCGCTGGTGTCGCTGGATCCGCAGAACGGCGCGATCCGTTCGCTGGTCGGCGGTTTCGCCTTCGAGCAGAGCAACTACAACCGCGCGATGCAGGCCAAGCGTCAGCCGGGCTCGAGCTTCAAGCCGTTCGTCTACAGCGCCGCGCTCGATAACGGCTACACCGCCGCCAGCCTGGTCAACGACGCGCCGATCGTGTTCGTCGACGAGTACCTGGACAAGGTCTGGCGCCCGAAGAACGACACCAACACCTTCCTCGGCCCGATCCGTCTGCGTGAGGCACTGTACAAGTCGCGCAACCTGGTTTCGATCCGCTTGCTGCAGGCGATGGGCGTAGGCAAGACCATCGACTACATCACCCGCTTCGGCTTCAACAAGCAGGACCTGCCGCCAAACCTGTCCCTGGCGCTGGGCACCGCGACCCTGACGCCAATGGAAATCGCCACCGGCTGGAGCACCTTCGCCAACGGCGGCTACAAGATCACCCCGTACATCATCGACAAGATCGAAAGCCGCAATGGCGACACGCTGTTCGTCGCCAACCCGCCGACCGTGCCACAGGGCGGCGCAGCCACCGACGGCATCGCGGCACCTGCGACCCAATCGATCACCGTCAACGCAGCGCCGATTCCAGGTGAAGCGCCGGGCAGCGCCGCAATTCCACAGGCTCCGGCAGTTGCCGAGCGCATCGTCGATGGCCGCACCACCTACATCCTCAACAGCATGCTGCAGGACGTGATCAAGCTCGGCACCGGTCGCCGCGCACTGGCCATGGGCCGCAGCGACATCGCCGGTAAAACCGGTACCACCAACGAATCCAAGGATGCATGGTTCTCCGGTTACAACGCCGATTACGTGACCACGGTGTGGACCGGTTTCGACCAGCCGGAAAGTCTCGGTCGCCGGGAATTCGGCGGCACCGTGGCGCTGCCGATCTGGATGAACTACATGAGCGCCGCACTCAAGGACAAGCCGCCGCATGTCCAGCCGGAACCGGAAGGCATCCTGAGCCTGCGGGTGGATCCGGTCAGCGGCCGCGCAGCCACACCGAGCACGCCAGGCGCCTACTTCGAGCTGTTCAAGGCCGAAGACACGCCGCCGTCGGTCAACGAGATCGGCAACGGCACCGCACCGGGCAGTCCGTTGCCAGCGGATGAACAGGCACCGATCGATTTGTTCTGATCCTCACCTGCCCAAAAGCCCCGCCTTCGTGAGAAGTGCGGGGCTTTCTTGTGGCCGCCAATATTGCATTGCACTCAAAAACAGCCCTCACCCTAGCCCTCTCCCGGAGGGAGAGGGGGCCGACCGCGGGATATTGGGGAGATACGCCGACCTGACATTGCTTTACCGAATCCATAATCGACTCGACTATTCAGGTCGACGTACAGCGCAAGACACTTCGGTCAGTCCCCTCTCCCCTTGGGTGTATGTACCGGGGACATGGTGGACAGGTGTTCGGGGACATGGTGGACACTT